>NZ_JBFUBG010000080.1:0-31349 GCF_056405875.1 Rhizobium sp. P1_E6
GGCGTAAAGAACCGCGCGAGCAGGCTGACCGCCGGCAGGCTCGTGACGATGCCGATAGTGTCACTCGCTTCCTGCATTGTCAGGCCGTGGAGAAACTCGCCTCTTTCGAGGAAGTTGACGATCTGCACGATGACGCGGGTTGAACATCATGAAGGTGTGCGTGGTGTGCAGCACGAGATGTTCGGCGGCACCCTGCAATCTCGTCGATGCGACCGACACCTTCCCGTCGTTCGGCCCCTCTATGATGGAACTGAAAACTGGATTGACACCTATGTCGCCGGCGATGATTCCAACCGGATAGTCGGGGGCTGGCAGAAGCTTCGGTACTGCGGTTGCGCCGGTTCCAAGCTCGCGCCCGGCCGGGCCATTGATCCAGTGAAATGGCAGCATTTGTCCGAAGACATCGATACGGTCGTGGACCAACTTGCCTTCACCAACCCCAGCGTCGTTCCGAGCGAACGTATTTCTAATCCGGAGTGGCGRCCGCAGATGAGCCGCCATTTGCATGCGTACCGCTGAACATTCGTCGTTTGACGGCCTCCCTCACTGTCTGAACGAATACATAGAGCAACGGAATGATGAGGAGGCCTGCAACCGTTCCGACCAACAGCCCACCCAGGACCGTCACGCCGATCGCCTGGCGGCTGCCCGCTCCGGCCCCCGATGCTACAACCAGCGGCACAACCCCCAAGATGGACGCCATCGCTGTCATCAACACAGGCCTGAAGCGCTGAGAGGTCCCCTCGGTTGCCGCTTCCGTGATGCTGAAACCTTCCTCCCGGCGCTCCTTGGCGAACTCCACAATGAGGATAGCGTTCTTGGCCGCTAACCCGATCAAAAGCAGCAGGCCGATCTGCGCGTAGATATTAAGGTCGATGCCACCGATCACCAGCCCCGCCAGGGCCCCAAGAACCGCGATGGTCACGGACATCATCACCGCCAGCGGGACGCTCCAGCTTTCATATTGGGCGACGAGGAAGAGATAGGTGAATATGATCCCCATGATCAGGATGATGACCGTCTGCCCGCCGGCCTGCTTTTCCTGGAGAGCCAGTCCCGTCCATTCGTATCCGAAGCCTGGCGGCAGCTTCTCTGCGGCAAGCGCTTCCATGGCGTTCAAGGCGTCCCCGGTACTTGCGCCCGCCGCCGCCTGTCCGTTGATTGCGGCGGACGGGAAAAGATTGTAGCGGTTGACAGAGTTCGGCCCATAGATGGTTGAGATCGAAAGCATTCCCTGCAACGGGACCAGATCGCCCGATTGGCTTCGCACCCTCAGGCGCTGGATGTCCTCGATGCGGGAGCGGAAGTTCGGCTCGTCCTGGATGCGAACCTGGTATACGCGGGAAAATATGTTGAAGTCATCGACATAGGCCGATCCGAGATGCGCTTGCAGCGTGCTGAAGATCGCAGCAGGCGAAACGCCGAAAATCTCGGCGCGCCGCCGATCGATGGTGAGATAGATTTGCGGCGCGTCCGCCGAAAACGTGCTGAAGACGCTGGTCAGCTGCTTCGTCCGGTTTGCTGCGATGATCAGCCCGCGCATCACTTCGGCGAGTTCTTCCTGGCTTTGCCCGGCACGAGCCTGAAGGCGGAAATCAAATCCGCCGGTCGTGCCGAGACCGGGTATCGCCGGCGGATTGAACGGCACCACTGATGCCATCGAAATTCTGCTGAACTCCCCGCGAAGCCGGTTCATCAGCGCAAAAGCGCTTTGATCCGATCCGCGATCGCTCCAGGGCGTCAGTGCCGAGATGACCATTGCTGAATTGGAGCCGCCGCCGCCGATCATGCTCGTTCCAGCGATGGCAATGGTGTTTGCAATACCCGGCGTCCGCTGAAGCACTGAAGTCACCGTCGCGATTGTTTCCTGCGTGCGCTCGAGGGATGCGGAGTCCGGCAATTGCACATTCATGAACAAGTAGCCCTGGTCTTCCGAGGGCACGAAACCAACCGGCAAAATGCGATAGCAGCCGTAGATGCCGACCACGACAACAGCAAAAACGAGCAAGCTGAGGGCGATCTTACGCGCAAAGACCGCCAGCAATCGCAGGTAAAATCGTCTCGACGCATCGAGCGCCCCGTTTATCCTGCTGAAAATCCGCGAGCGGCTCTCCTGTGCCGGGCGCAGGATCAGGACACACAGCGCCGGGCTGAGCGTCAGGGCATTGATCGTCGAGAAGGTGATCGTCACCAGGATGGTCACCGCAAACTGCCGGTAAAGTTCACCGGTTATGCCGGCGAGAAACGCAACCGGTACGAAGAGGGCGGCCAGCACCAAGGTCGTGGCGACGATCGGACCGGTGACCTGGCTCATAGTACGCAACGTCGCCTCGCGCACGTCAACGCCGGCCTCGCTCATGATGCGTTGGACGTTTTCCACCACGATGATGGCGTCGTCCACGACCAGGCTGATCGCCAGTATCATCGCGAAAAGCGTGATCGTATTCGCCGAATAGCCCATGAGATAAAGCACGGCAAAGCCACCGATCAGCGAAACCGGTATTGTCAGCGTCGGGATGATGGTCGCGCGCCAGTCCTGCAGGAAAAGGAACACGACGGCCACGACGAGCGCGAAGGTGATCGCCAGCGTGACGAAAATCTCGTGGATGGTCTGGCGAACGAAAGCGGTGGTGTCGAAAACGACCGTGTATGCGATGTCATCGGGAAACTGTTTCGACAACGTCTGCAGCTCGCCCAGAACGGCGTTCGATACCGCCAGCGCATTGGCGTCCGCCGACTGATAGACGACAACGGTCGCGCTGGGCTTGCCGTTCAGGGTCGATGCCGTATCGTAGGATTCTGCTCCGAGTTCGACCCGGGCGATGTCGCGGAGATGGACGATCGCGCCATCCTTGTTGGTGCGGATGATGATGTCGCCGAACTCGTCCGCATCCGCGAGCCTTCCTCTCGCCATGACGGTCAATTGCAGCTGCTGGCCGGTGGGTGCGGGAGGAGAGCCGAGCTGGCCGGCGGACGCCTGGGCGTTCTGGGCCTGGATCGCGGCGGCCAGGTCGGCGGCGGTTACCCCAAGGGCCTGCATGCGATCGGGGTTCATCCATATGCGCATGCTGTAGGCGGGACCGAACACGCTCGCCTCGCCAACGCCCGGCAGGCGGGCGATCGCATCGCGGATATTGATCATCGCGTAGTTGCTGATGAACACATCGTCCCTGGTGCCTTTCGGCGAGTAGACCGCAAAGCCCAGCAGCATGCTCGATGAACGCGTCCTGACCGAGACGCCTGTCTGCGTGACGGCGGCAGGAAGCCGCGGCGTTGCCATCGCCACCCGATTTTGCACGTTGACCTGGGCAATTGCCGGGTCCGTCCCGGCCGCGAACGTAACGGTCAGGCTATAGGTACCGTTGTTGGTGCTCGATGACGACATGTAGAGCATGTCGTCGACGCCGTTCACCTGGTCCTCGATCGGCGCTGCTACACTATCGGTCATGACGCTTGCATTCGCGCCCGGATAGCTTGCCGTCACCTGCACTTCGGGCGGTGTGATTTGAGGAAACTGCGCGACGGGTATCAAGAGGAGGGAGACCCCTCCGGCGATCATCATCACGATCGCGATGACCATCGCGAACCTCGGTCTCGCGATGAAGTGCGCCGATATGTTCATTGCGCGGACCCTGATTGTGATGCGGCAGGAGCGAGCGAGATCACGCTACTATCGGTTGGAGAGACCTCCGTGGGACTGACGGCCGCGCCTTCGGAGATGTTCTGCAGCCCCTCGACAACGAGTTTTTCGCCGCCTTTCAGACCATCGTCGACCACCCAGTTGCCATTGATCTGCCGGGAGGTCTTTATTCGCCGCAGCTCGACAGCGTTCTGCTCGTTGACCAGCAGGACGAACTTGCCTTCGCGGTCCTGCTGCACCGACCCCAAGGGCACAACTGGGCGTAGTGTCTTTTCCGTTCCCGATATGACGACCGTGACGAACTGCCCTGGAATTAGCAGGCCATCGGGATTGGAAAACAGTGTTCGAACCGCCAGCGTCCCGGTCGCCGGGTCGATTTCGTTGCCGAAGAATTCGATCTTTCCAGGCTCCCTGTATGCTTGGTCGTTTGAGAGCCGCAGGCTGGGCTGGTAGCGCCTGGCGAGTTCTTCCTTGCCGATATCGCCGGCGGCTGCGCGTAGTTCGAGGATGGATCGGTCGCTCACGGAGAATACCACGCGGATTGGATCCATTTCCACGACGCGTGCAAGCGCCATCGAACTGCCGCTGACGAAGCTTCCCACAGACAGTTCCGCTGCCCCGATGCGGCCGTCAATCGGCGAGGTAATCCTCGTGTAGCTGAGATTGAGCTCGGCCTGGGCCACGCGTGCTTGCGCCGACAACAGGTTTGCCTGTCCGGTCTCCAGCGCCGCTTGGCTTTCCTCCAGCGTCGCGCGCGATACGGTYTGGCCGGTCAGCGACTGATTTCGCGCAACGCGGCGTTGGGCATCATCCAAGCTCGCCTGGGCGCTCGCAAGCGCTGCCTTGGCATCCGCTAACGATATCTGAAGGGATCGTTTGTCGATCAGGAAAAGATCCTGATCCTTCTTGACCAGTTGGCCCTCGTCAAAAAGGCGTTCGTCCAGAAAGCCTTCGATCCGCGAACGGATATCGACGGCATTGACCGCCTCCACGCGACCGACGAATTCGTGCTTCGGCGAGACATCTTGAACCGGTATGCTGAAGACGCCGACGGAAGGCTCAGCCTGCGCCGCGGCGTTCTCCGGTGCGGACATTAACGTTGCCGACAATATTATGAGGCATGCCGACGGAACTCGACGTCCCAATTTCATCGACCAGTCTCCATCAGAGCCGAGATAATTTCTCAAGTCAAAACGTATGGAAGCAGTCTACAGCGGCAAATTCGTATATGCTCAAATACTACTGCTAGTCGTTAAAATCGGCAAGCCGTCAGTGATAGTACTCTTGTTACAGCTGGATCTTTTGCAGATGTGGGCCGGATACCGGAAGTCTGGACTACACCTGCGTGACCGTTTCGGATGCGTCTTTCAAAAAAGCGCCGCCTGTCGTTTCATGCCCTTGACTGGGCGGCGGCAAGCCGTCAGGTCACGCGCACTTCGTCGGATCCGCAGGAAATGCTTTTTAGGCCGCCCCGCTGATCAGAAGGATGGCTGCTCGCTCGGTAGGCAACATTTGCAATCAGAGGCTGTTATCCTCAATAATCCATCGATCACAGACTGAGCACCGCCCGCCGCTTGCATGTTCATTGAGTGTCGTCGATAATTTTCGACCAGCTGGTTTTTGCCACTTGCGATCTCAAGCTCAACTGGGCCACGAGTTGTTCGACAACGCTGTCTTCATCACTCTTGCTGAAAACGATCGCTTCGATCTCCATGCTGCCGTCGCCTTCGTCAAGGCGGCTTTTAATCGATCGGAACTGGAGTTTGTTGGCGTTTAGTGATTGCAGGAGCGCCGCCCGGATTGCGACCTCGTCCTCCAGCGGGCACGTCAGCCTTATGTCATATATACGGTCCTGTTCTGACGCGACCACAGACCAAGTTTCAATATATCGTCCAAGCTTGGGAAGCGTAAAGTTGAAGGCAACGATAAACAACGCCGCCTCGACGGCCAGCAGAAGTTGCCCGTAGCCAGCAAAGACGCCCACCGCGCCAGTGCTCCAGACCGTCGCAGCCGTGCTCAATCCTTTGATGTTGGTGCCGTCGCGGATAATGAGGCCAGCGCCTAGGAAGCCGATGCCTGTGATCACTTGAGCGCCCATACGTAAATCAAACTCCAAACCCATAGCACTTGGAAGCGACGCATAGGACGCGGCGCCGAGGGAAACCAGCGCGTGTGTGACGAGATTTGAGTTGCGCTGCTTCAAATGTCTCTCGGCGCCGATCAGCGTTCCGAGCAGCAAAGCTATAACCAGCTTGAGGAGAATTGAATGGCTGGCGTCCATCTCGATTACCTCGTTAATATGTGTCGTGGGTCGTGCCTGCTTTCTCGCGTCAACCAGTTGTCTCTGCCGCACAAAAAAATCGCTTCGTACGGAAAGCAATCAGCGCCCTTCAACCTGTTTTTAACTTGGTTCGGAGGCATGAATCTCGATTGGAGAGAACATGGTACACGTCCTGCTGAAGTTGCAGGACGGCGGGTTCGGGTTTCAAAAGAAACTGAGCTGGCCATTGTCAGGCGTTTTCTTCTGGGGCGGCTTCGACACCTTCTCGAGCGGTACCGGATCTTGAAGATCCGGTCCCATGTTTGCAACCTTGTTGACCTTGTCGGAAACTGGGATCGCCTCGAAGAAATCCTCCTGGACCGGCTGCATGAGGCCGACGACCTCGCGCGGCTCCTGCGTCTTGCAGTCGAGCCAGCGGGAAAAATCCTCCGGCTGGATGACGACCGGCATGCGGTCATGGATCGAGGAGATCGCGCTGTTGGCCCTGGTCGTCAGGATGGCGCCGGTATCTACTTCCGAACCATCGGCTGAGGACCATGTTTCCATGAGCCCGGCAAAGGCGATGACGCCGCCGCGGCGCGGCCGGATCCAATAGGCCTGCGCCTTCTCTCCGCTTTCCTTCGACGGGCGATGCCATTCGTAGAAGCCGGAAGCCGGGATGAGGATGCGGCGATGGCGCATGGCGGCGCGGAAGGATGCCTTGCCGATTGCGGTTTCAGAGCGCGCATTGATCAGCAGTGGGAATTCCTTGGGATCCTTGACCCAGCCGGGCGTGAAGCCCCAGCGCACCAGCAGGGCGCGGCGATCCGGCAGGTTGCTGCCCGGCTCCTGCCCTTCGCCTGATATGACGACGAGAATCGGCTGCGTCGGCGCGATGTTGTAACGTGCCGGAAAGCCTTCCAGCTCGGCAAGGCTGAAAGCTTCGGCTATATCCTTGACCACTTCTGTCAGGGCAAAACGTCCACACATGCGAATGTCTTTGCACCCTGCCCCGCATCGGTCAAGGCGCTTTGTCCACAAGCAATTCCCAATGGAGAGCCGCTGCACATCTTTCGCAGAAAGGCTCTAACTGCGTGGTGCGAAGAGGATGACCGCCGTGCCGGCAAGGCAGATCAGCGCGCCGCCGATATCCCAGCGGTCGGGAACGCGGTTCTCCGCCAGCCAGAGCCACAACAGCGAGGCAACAATGTAAATGCCTCCATAGGCGGCGAAGGTGTGTCCGGCGGCCTCGCTCGGCACCAGCGTCAGCAGCCAGGCAAACAGCGCCAGCGACACCATGCCGGGCGCCAGCCACCAGACGGGCTTTGCCAGCCGCAGCCAGGCCCAGAAGGCAAAGCAGCCTGCAATTTCGAAGAGGGCGGCAAGGGCATAGATCAGGTAGGTCACGGGCATCTCGCAGGAATCACAGCGGCCATATTCCATGCTAGCCCAGCGATTGCGCAAGGTGAGTTGCCCATGGGATAAGGCAGGCATCACAGCAACACGTGCGAGCCGATGACCTCCGAAGCCAGACCCGCCTCCTCCGCCATCCTGGAACGTGATGGCCGATTCCTTCTTGTGCTGCGGCGAAACCCGCCCTCGGCCGACATGTATGCCTTTCCCGGCGGCCGCGGCGAGCCCGGCGAAACACCCGAAGAGACGGCATTGCGTGAATTCTTCGAGGAGACCGGTATCCAGGCACGAAACCCGCGCCTATTCTCCACCTATGACCTGAAGACGCATACGCCCGACGGCAGCATCAGCAGCCATTTCTTTCTCTCCGTCTTCCGCGTCGAGGCGGACCGCCATCTGGTGGCAGAAGCTGCCGATGATGCAGCAGCAATCGGCTGGTACAGCGTGGAAGAGATCCGCCGCATGCCGGCGCCGCAGAGCGTGCTCGAATGCGTCGAGCGGCTGGCAGCCGGCGAATGAGGCCAATGCCGGAAGAGTTGGCAGAATAGAAGTGGAAACTGCCACATCCGCCTTGTTCCTGTCATGCTCCCTGTATCAACTGGGAGCATGATTCCCGTTCGACGCGTTCTCTTGTCATCTCTTGTCTTTGGCGGCCTCGTCTGGGCCAGTCCGACAATGGCGCAAGGTGAGGCGCGGGGCAGCAAGAATACAGTTCCCCCGCCGACGGAAGAGATCGCACCGCCGGTCGTGGTCGTACCCTATGACGACAAGCTGGCGCGGCTGGCAGAGGTCTTGGGTTCGGTGCATTACCTGCGTACGCTCTGCAAGGCTCAGGGCGCGGATGAATGGCGAGCCGACATGCAGGAACTGCTCGATTCCGAGACGAATGGGGAGCCGCAGCGCAAGGAAAAACTGACCGCAGCCTTCAATCGCGGTTACCGCACTTTTGCCTCGGTTTATACGGATTGCACCCAGGCGGCCATCGTGGCAGAAGAGCGCTACCGTAACGAAGGTGCAACACTTGCCACAGAAATTACTTCGCGGTTTGGAAATTGACGTTTAATTAACCTGTTTTCGCATGCGGACGTGTCGTTTTGGGAAAAGGCTGTTAGTGTTGTTAACATAGCGGTAAGACATGAGAAGTTCTGAGGAAAAGACAATGGAACCAAGCCTCAACGACATCGACGACATGATCGTCCACGAAAAGATGCAGGCGGCTCTGGAATACCAGAACGAGGCTTGGGCCGACGGAATGGCCGATGGTATCGAGCCTGAAATCATTGCCGATGCTGCGATTGCCCATGCACTGCGGGAGACAATCAGACTGCATGGAGAAAGCAGCGCCGAAGCCTTGTTGGATTCGCTGCGCGACCGCATGCTGGCAGGTGAGTTTTCCACCAACCGGACCCTGCAATAAGGGCAATACAGAGAGTTTCATGCGTACCGGTAAAGATATTTCATCGCGAATTGCGCTCGCGCCGGTCCTGCTTGCCGTCGGCCTTGCCGCAGGCAGCGTGCTGTCCGCATCTTCCGCCTACGCACTTTCTGAACTTCAGAAGATTCCGGGCCAGCCCGATGCGCCCGCCACGGCGCAACAGAACCCACAGCAGCCGGCAGCACCGCAGAACGGCTCCTCGGGTGTCCCCATGCCCGATCCGCTCGTCAACAAGGAAGGCCAGAGCGTCGACAAGACGCCGGGCGCGTCCGACAATTCCAAGCCCGCCGAAGTGATCTACGACATCAGCAAGGTGCCGGAACCCGTGCGCAAGATGCGCGAACAGATCGTTGAGGCGGCCGCCTCCGGCGACCTCGAACGCCTGCGTCCGCTGATGGGCACTGGCGCGGACCAGACACAGGTCACGGTCGGCGAACCGACAGACGATCCAATCGGCACGCTGAAGGATCTCTCCGGCGATCCTGACGGCGACGAGATCCTCGCCATAATGCTCGATGTCATATCGACCGGCTTCGTGCATGTCGGCCAGGGCACGGCTGATGACATGTATGTCTGGCCCTATTTCGCCGAGAAGGACCTGAAATCGCTGACCCCACCGGAACGCGTCGAACTGCTGCGCATCGTCACGGCAGGCGACCTCTCCGATATGCAGGAGTTCGGCGGCTATAATTTCTACCGCCTCGGCATCACGCCCGACGGCAAATGGAAGTTCTTCACAGCCGGCGACTGACGCCAGAGCGTCGTGGCTCCTTTGGGATGCACAAAGGACGCTCTAACTCATTGAAACTAAGCATCAGGCTTTCCGAAAATCGTTTCCGATTTTGCGCCGATGCTGTAGAGCGCTTGCACCATCAGCTTCAAAGACTTACCTCTGAGCGATCACCAACGCGACAGGTTTCGCCATGCCAGCCGTATTCCTGAAAGACCGCTCGCTTATTGCCGTCGGCGGCCCTGAAGCAGAAGCCTTCCTGCAGAATCTCATCACCACTGATATCGTCTCGCTTGGTGCGGACGAGGCGCGGCCGGGCGCGTTGCTGACGCCGCAGGGCAAGATCCTGTTCGACTTCATGATCTGGCGCGACGGCGATGGCTTTGTCATCGAAACGGACGCCTCCCAGCGCGAAGCGCTGCTGAAGCGATTGACCATGTACCGCCTGCGCGCGCCGGTGACGTTGACGCCAGTTGCAGAGGATGGCGTCACCATTTCCTGGGGCGAGGAGGCCGGAGCGGGCATCAAGGACAGCCGATTCGCCAAGGCCGGTGTCACCGTGCTGCGTCGTGCCGGTCATCATGGCAGCCACAATGCGACCCTCTACGATGCGCTGCGCATCGAGCATGGCATCGTTACGTCAGGGCCTGATTATGCGCTTCAGGATGCCTTCCCGCATGATGTGCTGATGGATTTCAATGGTGGCCTCTCCTTCAAGAAAGGCTGCTATGTCGGCCAGGAAGTGGTGTCCCGTATGCATCATCGCGGCACCGCACGACGCCGCGTCGTGACTGTTTCGGCCGGCGCCGCATTGCCCGCCAGCGGCACTGAAATTACCGCCAATGGCAAGCCGGTCGGCACGCTCGGCTCCGTCGAGGGAACAAACGGACTGGCGATCGTGCGCATCGACCGCGCCGGCGAGGCGATGGCATCCGGTACGCCGCTGCTTGCCGGCGATGTTTCCGTGACGCTCAGCCTGCCGGCCTGGTCCGGCCTCAGCTTCCCGACCTCCTCGGACGAGGCGAGCGCGTGACGACTGCGAAGGCTCCACGCGCCTGGCAGCGCATGCTGTCCGGGCGGCGACTCGATCTGCTCGACCCCTCGCCGCTCGATGTCGAACTGACCGATATCGCCCACGGGCTTGCCCGCGTCGCCCGGTGGAACGGTCAGACGTCGGGCGACCATGCTTTTTCAGTTGCGCAGCATTGTCTCATTGTTGAAACCATCTTCCGGCACTTCAATGACGCCACACCCGGCGATTGCCTGATGGCGCTGCTGCATGACGCACCGGAATATGTGATCGGCGATATGATCTCCCCTTTCAAGGCGGTCGTCGGTGGCGGATACAAGACGGTCGAAAAGCGGCTGGAGGCCGCCGTGCATCTGCGCTTCGGCCTGCCGCCGCACCCTTCCCGCGAACTCAAGGACAAGATCAAGAAGGCCGATACGATCGCCGCCTATTTTGAGGCAACGGTGCTTGCGGGCTTCACGCCGGCAGAGGCACAGAAATTCTTTGGCCAGCCGCGCGGCATCACCAGGGACATGCTCTCGATGGATCCTTTCCCAGCTCTCGAAGCGCAGCGGCTCTTCTGCGAACGCTTTGCGGAGATCGAGGCAGCCCGGGGCGTGACCCCGTGACCGTGATCGTGGTTTCTCCGCTGGCGCGCATTGCCGAGATGGCGGTGCGGCACAAGGCGCGCGAGATGATCAGCCTGATGGCGAAGGAACAGGCCTTTCACCGTCCAGGCGTGATCCAAGCCGATCGGCATCTGCTGCTTAACATGAACGATATCACCTTCAAGGGCACGGGCGATCTCGTGGCGCCCGACGAGAGGCATGTGCAGGCGATCATCGATTTCGCCGCCGGCTGGCAGCAGGAGGCGCCCCTTCTGATCCATTGCTGGATGGGCGTTTCGCGCTCACCCGCCGCAGCGCTGATTGCCGCCCTGTCGCTGGCGCCCGAGCAGGAGGACATGGCACTTGCCCGCCGGCTGCGCGCCGCCTCGCCCTATGCGACACCCAATGCACGGATCGTCGAAATCGGCGACGCGCTGCTTGATCGGCGCGGGCGGCTCGTCGATTCCGTGAGAGCCATCGGCCGCGGTGCGGATGCCGACGGCAACGTACCCTTCGTGCTGACCATCCGGGACGATTCGAACGGTTGACGCCCTTGGCCCCTGCTCCATCTAGCCCTCGACGATGCATTCGAGGAGCATATGATGGAACAGCAGGCCTCCGACCTTATCATTGCAACCCGTTCGGCGCTCGATCAGGCGAGCGCGCTTGCCGTACAATATTCTTTCTCCATCCTGGGCGCGATCATCCTGCTCATCGTCGGCTGGGTGACGGCGAGCCTCATCAGCCGCTGGGCCTATGAGGGCATCTCGCGCGTGCGCGGCATCGACGAGACGCTTGCCCGTTTCTTCACCAATGTCGTGCGCTATGCGCTGCTGGTGCTGGTCTTTGTCACCGTTCTCGGGCAGTTCGGCGTGCAGACGGCATCGATTATCGCCACTCTCGGCGCCGCCGGCCTTGCCGTCGGTCTGGCGCTGCAGGGCACGTTGCAGAATATCGCAGCCGGCATCATGCTGCTCGTGCTGCGCCCCTTCCGCGTCGGGGAGTATATCGAGACAAGCAGTGTGACCGGGACGGTGCTCGAGATCGGCCTTTTCGCCACGGAACTGAAGACGGGGGACGGCCTCTATCGCCTGGCGCCGAATTCGATCCTCTGGAATACGCCGATCACAAACTACAGCCGCCAGCCAACCCGGCAGAATGATCTGAAGATCAGCATTACGCACAAAGACGATCTCGACCTCGCAATGGAAACACTGATGAAGCTTGCGACAGCCGACAAACGAGTGCTCAAAACGCCGGCACCAAGTGTCTTCATCGATAGTCTCAGCGACAGCGCGGTCAGCATGACATTGCGCTACTGGGYATCGACCGGCGACTGGTGGAGCCTCAGCCGTGACATGATCAAGCGCGTCAAACTCGCCTTCGACAAGATGGGAGAGGTGGATGATACCTCAGCCCCAGCGCAGCCTTCGAAYGCTCCCACTATAGAGCCAGCCTTGGAAGAAGCACCCGTCAACGCTCCGGGCCGCAAGAGGACGCCGAGGGCGTCCCCGCAGACATAGCCCTACTGCTTATTCAATCACACCGCAGGCAATCCTGTCGCCGGCGCCGCCTGAGGGCTGGCTTCGATAGTCATCGGATTCCGCATGCACCATCAGCGCGCGGCCACGCACACCATCCTCCTTGCCGTCGAGCGAGATCATGGTGTCGAAGACCTGCGCGCGCAGGATGCCGTCCTGACCGACATACTGGTTCGGCATGTCACCGGCATGTGGTCCCTTGGTGGCGAGGAAGCCATGCTCGGCCTTGGTCGGATTGAAATGACCACCGGCCGATTCGTGATGGGTTGCAGCATCGCAGCGGCCGGTTTCGTGGATGTGGAAGGCGACCCACTTGTTGACGGGCAGGCCTGAGATTTCCGCCTCGATGAAGACACCACCATTGGCCGCGGCGGTCAGCGTGGCACGGCCGGACTCCTTGCCGTCAGGGCCGATGAAATTTGCCGTCGCCGTCTGCTTGTCCTGGGCAAGGCCTTGGGACGCAGCCGCAAGCAGGCCGAGGGCAGCGATGGTGCATATGATTTTCATCGGGTTTCCTTCCGTTTCGGGGACTGTGTCCCAACGCCTCATAAGGGAAGGTGTTCCTGCCTGCATAAAAGGCAAGAAAAAGCCGGCCACAAGGCCGGCTCCAGACTAGTGCAGCTAGCGACCAACGCTCAGGCTGCGATACCGAGATCGAATTCGCCGTAGGTATTGCGATAGGCCTGCATCGCCTGGTCATCGCCATCAGGGGCACTCTGCTGCAGCGCATAGGGAACGGCCGTGCCGGTCGCCGAGCCGTTGTCGCTGTATTCCATCATGAGAGCGACGAGGCTGCTCGGATATTTCGGCTGCGTATTGCCCGAATTATCCTCTTCGAGAAATTCCCGGATGATGCCGGGTTTCTTATCTGCCGCACGTTCCGTGCGGCTCAGCACGCCGTCGCCATTGGCATCAAGCCGCGAGAGCGTTGCCAAATATGCATAAGAGATGTCTGAAACTGATGAAAGAGCAGTCATACAAACCTCCGTTCACCGCTTCTTCCGGTGAGAGTCTGTACGCAATACACGGGTGGGAAAGATCGGGCTTGACCCATTGACTAAACTGATTTGGGCTTCTGGTCAATAAGCTGTTAACCGTTGATTAACTATGATTGACAAAGTGTAACTACCCGTATCAGCGGCGCTTTCAATTTCCCTCGGTAAGCCAGGTTCCTTCGGTATTTCAGTAGTTTGCGAGATACAAACAAATTGCCGGCTAGCTATAAAGGGTCGTGAAGTTGCAACCGATTATTAATCGGGGAGGTAGAATATACCGCATGCGAGTTGCCGAAAATGGCCGCTTGTTGCTTATAAAAATTGATTCTTGCAGTCATTTCAGAAAGGTCTTTTTTATGTCCGGCGCGATATGGCATCCTTGCCAATCGAAGACGCCTTCGCCTATTGCCATGCTTTCATCGCAACCGTCCCGCGGGGGGTGCGCATGAAAGCCCAGACGCTTTTCTGGCAACAGTGCACGCAGGCCGTCAACCAGGACGGATCGATCGATGCAGAGCATCTGATGGAGCTCGTGATCGCGACCTATCGCAGCCATGAAAGCGAATATGACGAAATCGAGCATAGCGCTGAGACGCTGCTCACCGAAAACCGCGAATTGAAGAACACGATCACTTCCACCACGCAGGCGCTTGCGGAACAACGCAAGCTCTTCGAAATCGTGCTGAACAACCTGCCACTCGGCCTCAGCGTGTTCGATGCGGATCAGCGGCTGACCCTTTCCAACCTGCGCTTCCGCCAGCTCTTCGGCTTTACCGAAAGCGATATCACACCCGGTACGGCGATTGCCGACCTGATGAGCAAAACGCGCGGCACGGAGCACGCCAACACCGGGACGCACCGCAAAAAGCGAGGCCAGGAAGCCTCTTCGAAGGCAGGGCGCATCCGCAGGCGCGAATGGATGATGGATGATGGCCGCATCATCCAGAGCGTCGTCACCATCCTTGCCGATGGCAGCAATATCGCCATCCATGCCGATATCACAGAAGACCGCAAGGCCGCCGAGCGCATCACCTATCTCGCACATCACGATCCGCTCACCGGCCTGCCGAACCGCATTCGCTTCCGCGAGCAGCTCGATGCCGCCCTTGCCGAGCGCAAGGACGATGAGCAGATCGCGCTCGTGCATCTCAATCTCGACCGGTTCAAGTCGATCAACAATACCCTGGGTGTGTCGGCCGGCGACAAGATCCTGCAGCAGGTCGCGGAGAGAATCCGCGCCTCGGCCGGCTCGGAAAATATCCTTGCTCGTCTCGGCTCGGACGAATTCGCGATCCTGCAGACGCACCGCCAGCAGCCGTGGAACATCACCGCCCTCGCCGACCAGATCCGCCGTGAGCTCAGCGAACCCTTCTTTCGCGGCGACAAGCAGGTAGAACTCACTGTTTCCATGGGCATTTCGATCGCCCCTGACGATGCCACCGAGACCGACAAGCTGCTGCGTAACGCGGCAGTCGCCCTTTCCCACGCCAAGGCGGACGGACGCCGCCACGAGCGCTTCTTCAGCGGCGAGATGGAGGAGAAGATGCAGGCCCGCCATGCGCTGGAGGCCGATCTGCGCGCCGCCGTACAGAACGAGGAATTCGAGCTTCACTACCAGCCGCTCTACGACCTGACGCAGCATCGCATCTGCGGCTTCGAGGCGCTGATCCGTTGGAATCATCCGGTGCGCGGCCGAGTCACGCCGATGGAATTCATCCCGCTTGCCGAAGAGGTCGGCCTCATCGTCGATATCGGCCGTTGGGTTTTGCGCCGCGCCTGCAACGATGCAGCGCAATGGCCGGAAGATATCAAGATCGCCGTCAATGTCTCGGCCATCCAGTTCAGCAGCAGCGACCTGCCGCGGGATGTCAATGAAGCGCTTGCCGCCGCAGAACTCTCGCCGTCACGTCTCGAACTCGAGATCACCGAAAGCGTGCTGATGGAAAATCTCGATGAGGCCTTGCCGATCCTGCATGCGCTCAGGGAACGCGGCATTCGCATCTCCATGGACGATTTCGGAACCGGTTATTCGTCGCTGAGCTACCTTTCGAGTTTCCCCTTCGACAAGATCAAGATCGACAAGTCCTTCGTGAACGACATCGTCGAGAATAAGGAAGCACATGCGATCATGCGCGCGATCATCCTGCTCGGCGATGCGCTCGGCATGCGCGTGACCGCGGAGGGCGTGGAAACCGCAGAGCAGATGGCGCTGCTCGAATACGAGGAATGCGACGAGATCCAGGGCTATTATATCAGCCCCCCGAAACCCTTTGGCGACGTAGCCCGCATGCTTTCCATGCCGCCGAAGAAGAATGGCGGCGCTACGCCGTTCGCCAAGCTCCGGTACTGATTTCGAAACATTGCGACTCGCTGTCCAAGCGGTTATCGACTGGATACGAACCCTTTGAAAACCGGTGACGACAATGTTCAAGGCCGAAGCCTTCTCTCCCCACGAGTCTCTGGCTGTGGAGCTCATTCCACATGCGACCGAGGGTGACGACGGGTCTCACGACCTCGCCCATATTCTGCGTGTCTTCCGCAATGCCATGCGCATCCACGCCGCGGAAGGCGGCAAGGGCCGTGTGTTGGCCGCTGCCGTGCTGCTGCATGATTGCGTCGCCGTCGAGAAGAATTCGCCGTTGCGCGCCCAGGCCTCTGCGCTCGCAGCAGAAAAAGCTTCGCGGATATTGAAAGAGCTTGGATGGGGCGATGAGGATATCGCCGATGTCGCCCATGCTGTGACGGCGCACAGCTTCTCGGCGAATGTGCCGCCGGAAACGCTGGAAGCGAAGATCCTGCAGGATGCGGACAGGCTGGATGCCATCGGCATGGTCGGCGCGGCGCGCTGTTTCTATATTGCCGGGCGGCTCGGATCGGGACTCTACGATCCTTTCGATCCTGCCGCCGAGGGCCGTCCGCTCGACGACAAGCGTTATGCGATTGACCATTTCCAGACGAAGCTGTTCAAACTGGCGGATGGTTTCCAGACCCGGACCGGCCGTGAACTGGCAGCGGCCCGCGACAGGAGCCTGCGCGACTTCCTCGCGGCATTTATGGACGAAATCTAGGAGCCTATGATGCGTGTCAGCGATCTCTTCATCTACCCGCTCAAGAGCGCCCGCGGTATCGCCCTGCCCTCTACCGAGATCGATGCCTACGGTCTGCCCGGGGACCGGCGTGCCATGGTGACGGACGCGGACGGACATTTCATCACGCAACGCGAGCTGCCTGCGCTCGCCCGCATCGACGTGCGGCCCGAGGCCGGCGCTTTTCGGCTGCTGATGCAGGGCAAGCCGGAGATTGCCGTGCCGCCGCCGCATCCGGACCGGCGGCTCGACGTCATCGTCTGGAGATCACCTGTCAGCGCAGCGCTAGCCGACGACGACAGCAATGCCAGGCTTTCGGAATGGCTCGGTCGCGAAGTGAAGCTCGTCTTCTTCGACGGTCAGGCTCAACGAACGGCCAATGCCGAATGGGCAGGCGGAGACACACCGGTAACCTTTTCTGACGGCTACCAGATCCTGGTGACGACGACTGGATCGCTGAAGGCACTGAACGCCGACCTCTCGGCCCATGCCGAAGGCGGCGTCGGAATGGAGCGCTTCCGGCCGAATGTCGTCATAGACACGGATGAAGCCTGGGCAGAGGACCGCTGGGCGGCAATCGAGATTGCCGGTATCCGCTTCGACCTCGTCAAGCCCTGCGCCCGTTGCATCATGACGACGCAGGACCAGTTGACGGGTTCACGCGAGGTGGCGAACCCCATGCCCGCCATGGGCCGCATCCGCATGTCGGGCGACCGGCGCGTGCCCGGCCCGCTTTTCGGCTGGAACGTCACCCCGCGTGGCACCGGCAGGGTCACGATCGGCGACCAGGTAAAGGTCATCGAGGCCCGGCCGGAGGGCTGGGCCTTCAAGGTTCGCGCCCGAGCATAGGCCTTGGCCTTTTCTGGCCTCAGACGCGGGCCAGCGCCGTGTCGATCTCTGCCATCACATCAGAAGGCAGCGGGCCCTTTTCCAGCGCGCCGGCATTTTCCTCGACCTGCGCAACCGTCCGGAAACCAGGAATGGGCAGGGTGCGCGGCGAACGCGCCCAGAGCCAGGCGAGAGCGCCCTGGGTCAGCGTGCGTCCATCCGATATGAGAAGGCTGCGCACGGCATCGAGCCTTGCTGCGAATTCGGGCGCGATACGGCCATCTCTAAAATAGACCATCCATTCGAGTGCGGCACCGCGTACATCCTTGGCACCGACGGCCTTTTCCGGCGTGAACTTGCCTGTCAGCAGGCCCATGGCAAGCGGACCGCGATTGATGGAGATCAGATCGTTCCTTTCGACCACATCGATCATCTGAGGCACGGGCTCGAAGACGTTCATCGTATGCTGGATCGAGACGAAACCCGGCCGGCCGGCATGGCGGGCGGCACGATCGGGGAAATCCGTGCTCCAGCCGATAGCGTCGATCTTGCCCTCCACCCGCAGGGCCTGCAGCGTATCGAAGACTTCGTCGGACTGTTCCAGCGGAAAATCATTGAGATGGAATTGCAGGAGATCGAGACGCTCACGCTTCAGCCGGCCCAGCGACGTCTCGACGGACTGGCGGATGAAGGCCGGATCGGCAAAGGCGCCGGTCGCCTGCTTCGTCTCCGGATTGGTGGCAAAGCCGAATTTGGTCGCGATGACGATATCGGCGCGATTGCCGATCGCCTGTCCCAGGACCTCTTCCGAATGGCCGGCACCGTAGTTCGAGGCCGTATCGAAGAAGCGGATGCCAAGATCGATCGCACGGTTGATGGCTGCAATGGATTCATTATCGTCCACCTCGCCCCAGCCGAGCGGCGTCTCGCCGGCAAAGAACGGGCCGCCGATCGCCCAGCAGCCCATGCCGAGGCGGGGGATCTCCTGCCCGTTCCAGAGCTTGATGGTGGTCGATGTGTCGGGCTTCGTCAGCATGGCTTCCTCCTTGAGCGTTCGATCCAAGGAGAGATAGGAGGCCCACGCATGGGGGTAAACCGCCAAAATTGAAGACTGTTTTGCAGAGATGAAAAGCCGTCAGGCAGAAAGTTCATCCGGCGGGGAAAGCGTCCGGGGGGTCGGGTTCAGTGCCCTGAGTGCTGCCTGAACGAAGCCCTCACGCGCCGCCGAAGCCTCCAGACCACGCGGCTCGTAGACATGGCGGTGCAGAAAGAATCCAGTCAGACGGAATGCCGTCGTAAGGCCTTCAAGATCGGCTGCGTGGTTTTCTTGCGTACTCAGGAAATGCGGCAAAAGCAGCATCTTGTCGGCCCAGGGTTCTCCGGCACTGCGGCTGACGGCACGGCCGGATTTCGGCGAGACATAGGCAAGATCGGCGCGGGTACCGGTCGCCGCACATTCCGAGAGGTCGAGGCCGAAACCGAGATCGTTCAGCACTGCGAGTTCGAAGCGGACGAAAAGCTCGCCGGCATCGGCGGGATTGTGGAGATGGTCGAGAATGACTTCCAGCGCCTCGAAGAGATGCGGATGCGGATCGCGCTCCGGCAGCAGACGCAAGAGGGCTCCCATCGCCTGCACGCCATAGACGGCGGTTGCCGTCTCCATCAGCCGCGCGGCGCGCAGCTTCACCGGTTCGAGGCGGAATTCACCGAGATGTTCATCCAGCCGGGCACGCCAAGTGACTTCCACCTCGTTGCCGGGCTGCAGCACCGGCTGCATGGTCCGCGAGCGGCCGGAACGGACGAGACCGAGATGACGGCCGCGCTCACGTGTCATCACCTCGGCGATGACACTCGTCTCGCCGTGGCGCTTGACGCCAAGAATGATCGCCTGGTCCTGCCATTGCATCGGAAAACCGTCCTTCAGTCTGCCGATTCATTCTAAAGCACGGCTAGAACTATGTCATTCCGCTGGCGATGGAAAAAGCTTCTGGAGGAAGTCGCGCATCGCATTCTCGTCGAAAGGCTTGACGAGAAGCGGCACGTCCTGAAGGTCTGTCGGGAAATCCTGTGTATCGGAATAGCCGCTGACGAAGCCGAAGGGAATATTGGCCTGCGACAGATCGCGCGCGAAATCGAAACTCAGCGCCTCACCCAGATTCACATCGAGAAGCGCGAAATCGTAATCTGCGACTTGGATTGCGTCCCTGGCCTGATCGAGGCTATTGGCGATATCGATGGTATCCGCGCCGACCAGGCGCAGAATATCCTCCGCCTCCATGGCGATGATCAGACTGTCTTCCAGGACCAGAACACGGGTTCTTGCGTTCATGATCTCCATGCCCCTCGTGAAGCGCAAGCATTGCAGCGCTTCGACCTTTTTGCAAACATCATTCCGTCGGTGCCCCGCCTGGACCGTTGACGGTGGTTGCCCACCAGAACTGGATAGCCACATTTTCGCCTCCCGTCGATAAAACGAAAATCGGGGAAAGATGACGCGACTCTATTTTTTCCGGCATCGCTTTGCATTTAAAAAAGACATCAAGGCTGACCAATCCTAGCAGGAAACTCCAAAGCGTGTCGCGATCTTTCAGATTCGCTTGCCACGCTTCGAGGCTTTGTTTGACGCATGTCATTTTCGCAAAACCGCTGCACAGTTTTGCGCGACGTGCTTTAGATGAAAGGCCGCTTTCCTTCGCGCAACCCTTCCCAGCCCGCCACCTGCATCAGACCTTCTCCGTCCAGCACATCGCAGCCGCGCTCCTGCCAGCGGATGAGGCTTCGCGCGGCGAGCTTTTTTAGTGTCTTGTTGGTGTGAACGATCGAAAGGCCGAGCGTATCGGCAATGTGCTGCTGCGTGATCGGGATGACATTGCGGCCATTGAAAAGGCCGAATTTCCGTGCGCGTTCGAAGAGGAAGGCGATCAGATACGCGGCTCTTTCAAGCGCGGTGCGGCGTCCTATGCTCAACAGGTGTTCGTCGAGTATCCGTTCTTCCTGCGCCGCTATCCAGGTGATGTCGAAGGCCAGCGAAGCGTGCTTGTTATAGAGAGACATCAGCTTATCGCGCTCGAAGACGCAGAGCGTTACCGGCGATAAAGCCTCTACGGAGTGCTGCATCTCGCCCATGATCGTGCCCTGCAGACCGACCAGGTCGCCCGGCATGACGTAATTCAGGATCTGCCGGCGGCCATCCTCCAGCATCTTGTAACGGAAGCCCCAGCCGGAGA
This sequence comes from Rhizobium sp. P1_E6, assembly GCF_056405875.1. NCBI lineage: Bacteria > Pseudomonadati > Pseudomonadota > Alphaproteobacteria > Hyphomicrobiales > Rhizobiaceae > Rhizobium > Rhizobium sp. P1_E6. The sequence continues at coordinate 20,773 of NZ_JBFUBG010000080.1, forward strand.
GCACGGTGAAGAGGTGGGCGCTATGAGCGCCTTCGACAAGGATGGTCGCCCCGGCATCGACGGCCAGTTCCCCCCTCTTGAACTTCGAGACGAATTCCAGTTCGTCACGGTCGAACTCCCGGAAATGCGGTAATGGCCGCAACGGACACTGCTCGCAGGGTGTCTTGAAGGAATGGGTAGGTTTTGCCGTCGCCATCTTGTCCCTGCCATCGCAAAAACCGGCGCTGCAGGGTGCAGCGCCGTTGGCAGGTCAATGCGCAGACAGGCCGATTTGTTCCTTGGAACAGGCAGCAATTTTTACACGGAAACAAGGAGCTGGAGCCCGCTTGCCGGTTTTCTTGTCACTTTGCTTTCCGCATGTTGTTATCACAAACCGCTGCACACTTTTGCGCGACATGCTTTAACGCGGGAAGTCGAGACCCATCTCACGAAAGCGTTCGGGATCATCGCCCCAGTTTTCGCGCACCTTGACGAACAGGAACAGATGGACTGGCTGTTCAAGGATTTCAGACAGTTCACGGCGGGAGGCGGAAGAGATCGCCTTGATGGTTTCGCCGCCCTTGCCGAGTGCAATCTTCTTCTGGCTGTCGCGCTCGACATAGATGACCTGTTCGATGCGCACGGAGCCATCCTTGCGCTCTTCCCACTTTTCGGTCTCGACATGCGAGGAATAGGGAAGCTCCTGATGCAGGCGCAGGAACAGCTTTTCGCGGGTGATCTCGGCGGCAAGCTGGCGCATCGGCAGATCGGAGATCTGATCTTCCGGATAATACCAGGGGCCTTCCGGCAAGGTCTTTGCCAGATAATCCATGACGTCGTCGCAGCMGGAACCGTTTTCAGCCGAGATCATGAAGGTCTGCTCGAAGGCGATCTTCTCGTTTGCTGCAGCGGCAAGCGCCAGCAGGCTTTCGCGATTGACGCGATCGACCTTGTTGAGCGCAAGGAGCTTCGGTTGCGGAACATTCTTGAGGCCTTCGAGGATCGCCTCTGCATCGCCACGCAGGCCGCGCTCGCTATCGATCAGCAGCATGATGAAGTCGGCATCCTTGGCGCCGCCCCAGGCCGACGTCACCATGGCGCGATCGAGGCGGCGGCGCGGCTTGAAGATGCCGGGCGTATCCATGAAGACGATCTGCGCATTGTTGTGGATGGCAATGCCGCGCACAATGGCACGTGTCGTCTGCACCTTGTGGCTGACGATCGATACCTTGGCGCCAACGAGGCGGTTGACCAGCGTCGACTTGCCGGCATTGGTCGGTCCGATGAGGGCGACAAAGCCGGAATGCGTCGGACTGCTTTCGGCAGCGTTCTCGGCTGCCATTTCGTTTTCTTCTGTCATTGATCCCGTCAGTTTCCGGCAGACGTCGGCTGCCAAATGCCTTCGCGCTCGAGCATTTTCGTAGCAGCGACCTGTTCTGCGGCGCGTTTGGAGCGCTCTACTCCCGTTTCCGGTGTAACGCCAGCAACTTCTACAGTCACCCTGAAGCGCGGATCATGATCCGGTCCGCTGCGTTCCTCAACCCGGTAGACGGGCGTGACGCCAAATTTGGCGTGCGACCATTCCTGCAGCTCGGTTTTCGCGTCACGGCGGGCGCCATCGGCCCGCACGGCCCTGCCTTCCCAGTACCGCAGGATGAAACGACGGGCGACCTCCAGGCCGCCATCGAGATAGAGAGCGGCAATCAGGCTTTCGACGACATCGGCCCGCACGTTCATCATGCGCTTGCCGGTGAGCTTTTTCACGTCGGCGCCGGTACGGATGTAAAGATGGAGATTGAGTTCGTCTGCAACCGCCGCGCAGGTTTCGGCGCTGACGAGCTGGTTCAACCGCACCGAAAGTTCGCCTTCCGCCGCAGTCCCGAACGTGCGGAACAGCAACTCGGCGATGCTGAGTCCGAGAACCCTGTCGCCGAGAAATTCAAGCCGCTCGTAATTGCCCTTGTCGGTACGCGCGCTGGCATGGGTCAGCGCGCGGTCCAGACGTTCCTTTTCGGCAAATTCATGCCCGATCAGGGTTTCAAGCTTTGCGCGGTCCGCCGCTGAGAGCGTCTGCGCCTTGCTCATTCAACAACCTTGAAGAGGCGGTCCCAGCGCATATTGGTCGGCCATTTCCAGATTTCGCGGAAGGACGTGTCGTTGCCGAGCGAGAAGAAGATAACGCTGGCGCGGCCGACAAGGTTTTCCGCGGGGACGAAGCCGACATCGAAGCGGCTGTCGAGCGAGTTGTCGCGGTTGTCGCCCATCATGAAATAATGGCCTTCCGGAACGATGAACTCGCGGGTGTTGTCGCCGCGCGAGACCGGCGACTGATCGAGCGTGTCGTAAGTCTTGCCAGTGTCCAGCGTCTCGCGGAATACCGGCACGTCCTGGCCCGGATCGAGCTTATAATCGGAGTTGAAGGTACCGTCCGGCACCTTCGGAACCGGCTTGCCGTTGATATAGAGAATACCGTCGGTAACCTGGATATGATCGCCCGGCAGGCCGACGACGCGCTTGATGTAATCGACATCAGGATTCGGCGGGAAACGGAAAACGACGATGTCGCCGCGCTTCGGATCGGAACCCAAAATGCGGCCGCTGAAAATGTCAGGCGAGAAAGGCAGCGAATATTTCGAATAGCCGTAAGCAAACTTGTTGACGAAGATATAGTCACCGACCAGCAGTGTCGGCATCATCGAGCCCGAGGGAATGGTAAAGGGCTGGAACAATACAGTCCTGATAACCATCGCCAGGATCAGAGCCTGGATGATGACCTTGATATTTTCCCAGAGGGCGTTCGGCTTGGCTTCGACTTTTTCGGACACGCAGTCTTATTCCTTCAAGACGCCATAAAGGCGCATTTCGTTCTGATGTTCTCTCTAGCGGCTTCGGCCGATGGCGGCAATAACGACGGCATTAAAAGCGACGAGAGGTCGCTATCATACGGCATCCGGCAGCGCTTCGATGATCACAAAAGCCTGAGCCAAGGGATAATCATCGGTTATTGTCAAATGAATGGCGGCCTTGTGACCTGCCGGCAGCAGAGCCTGCAGCACGGTTGCGGCACCACCCGTCAGCTGCATCGTCGGCTTGCCGCTCGGCAGGTTGACGACGCCCATATCCTTCCAGAAAACCCCCTGCGAAAGCCCCGTGCCGAGCGCCTTGGAACAAGCCTCCTTGGCGGCAAAACGCTTGGCGTAGGATTCGGCGCGGTTGGCGCGGCGATCCGAGCGAGCACGCTCGACCTCGGTGAAACAGCGATGCGTGAAGCGGTCACCGAAACGCTCGATGGATTTCTCCACGCGTCTGATGTCGATGAGGTCGCTGCCAATGCCGATGATCATGCGAAAAGCCTTTCGGAATGATTCTGCTTCGGGCTCAGACGGTCGGCAGATCGGCGGCGGGATCGGCGATCCGAAGCCGCGCACGCTCCATCAGCCGGGCGCGTCGGCGCGCCTGAAAACCCCGGACGGTGTAGAATGTCAGCACATAAAGCGCAACCGAAGTAACGGTCGCGGGCGGGATGGCGCCAATCAGCATCGGCTCCAGCACCGGCTTCCAGAGTTCCGTGAAATGCAGTTTCTGGAACAGCTCGGCGAGATTGATCGACTGCCCGTCCATCTGGTCCTGCCGGCTGAGCAGCAGGTGACCGACTTCCCAGGTGATGCCCCAGATAAACGGATAGGTCAGCGGATTGCCGAATGCAGCACAGCCAAGGGCTGCCGCCACCATATTCCCCGACAGGAAATAGGTGATGACGAAGGCCATGATGAAATGCACGCCGATAAAGGGTGTCCACGAAACGAAGACACCCGCAGCGACGCCGACCGCAACGGCATGCGGCGAGGCAGTCAGGCGCAGGACGCGCATCATGAGATATCTTGGCGGGCGCAGAAAACCCTTGCGAGGCCATACGAGCTCTCGCAGCTTTTCCATAAATCCCGCAGGTTTGCGACGACGAAACAACATGGCCGGTATTTAGTGCAGCGCACATGACCATGACAAGAGCGGCAAATGGAACCGCTTAACAAACAGGCCGTCTATTCTTCTTTTCTTTCGAGGGGCGTGGATCATGCATAACGCCCCCTTCCTTGCGTCAAGTATATCTCAGCGATTAGCGGCTGCGGAAGATGCCGCGATCGACCTGGCGCTGACGATATTCAAGATCGATACGGTCATGCGAGCCATTAAGATAGGCCATTTCACGTTCCTGAGCGGTCGGAGCGCGAAGAGCGCGGGCGAACTTTCTGATCGGTTCAAACATTGCTTTACCTCATCTTCGTTTCATTTCTTGATGACCAGAAGATAGTCGTCGCAACGGTTAATTACCACCACTGTAACCTGAGCACAGCCATGCGCAATGCGCATGGCTTGCCATTTCGATGTGCCCATCAGGCCATTAAATGGTCACAAAATGTGCAAACCGCAATTCTATCGAGGGTAATAATTTAACAAAATCCTACTCATAGAGACGCCGGATCGTCGCAATGCAGTCGAGATCCTTGAGTTGAGCAAGAAGCTGATTGAGCTGACGCAGGTCCCAGACCTCCACCTCCAGCACCATTTCGGTGAAGTCTGTTGCCGCACGCACAGTATTCAGCATGCGAATGTTGACGTCGAGGCTTGCCACCGTCTGCGCCACCTTGGCGAGCGTACCGGGCTCGTTCAGCGCGTTGACCATGATGCGGGCCATGAAGCGGGACTTGTTGGCCTCGTCCAGATCCCAGCGCACGTCGATCCAGCGGTCCGGCTGATCGTCGAAGCGCTGCAGTGCCGGCGACTGGATGGGATAGATGGTGATGCCCTTGCCCTTATCCATGATGCCGACGATGCGATCACCTGGCACAGCACCGGTCGGCGAGAACTTGACGTCGACATTGCCTGAGAGACCACGGATCGGCACGATATCGGGATCGCTCTCGGTGGAGGCGCGTTCGCCAGCGAGATCAGCCTTGGTCTTGCCGGGGATCTTGAAGATCATGCCGGCGGCACTGCGAACGTTGAACCAGCCCTCGTCACCGGCCGGCTTGACGGTAACACGCTCGTCCTGATGATCGGGATAGACGGCGCGCAGCACGTCGAGCGAGGACATCTCGCCGCGGCCAACGGCGGCGATCGCATCTTCCACGTCCTTCTGCCCCAGACGGTGCAGGGCCGGCTTCATGGCTTCGCGCGAGAAAATCTTGCCGGCACGTTCGAAGGTGCGCTCGAGGATGCGATGGCCAAGACCGGCATATTGCTTGCGGATCGCCACGCGCGTCGCGCGCCTGATGGCGGCGCGCGCCTTGCCTGTGACGACAATCTCTTCCCAGGCGGCCGGCGGCACCTGCACGCCGGAGCGGATGATCTCCACTTCATCGCCATTGTTGAGGCGGGTGACGAGCGGCATGATGCGGCCGTTGATCTTGGCGCCGACAGTCGTGTCGCCAATATTCGTGTGGACGGCATAGGCGAAGTCGATCGGCGTCGCGCCGCGCGGCAGCGCGATCAGCTTGCCCTTTGGCGTGAAACAGAAAACCTGGTCCTGAAACAGCTCGAGTTTGGTATGTTCGAGGAACTCTTCAGGGCTGTCGCCTTCCGCCAGCGCCTCGATCGTATGCCTGAGCCAGGAATAGGCATTGCTTTCGCGCGACAGGATGTCGCCATCAGCATTGGTGGCGCCGTCCTTATAGAGCGTATGGGCGGCGATGCCGAACTCGGCGATCTCATGCATGCGCTTGGTGCGGATCTGCAGCTCGATACGCTGCATCGACGGGCCGACGATCGTCGTGTGCAGCGACCGGTAGTCGTTCTGCTTCGGCGTCGAGATGTAGTCCTTGAAGCGGCCGGGCACGACGCGCCAACGCGTATGGACGATACCGAGCGCCCGGTAGCAGGAGGGAATATCCTCGACGATGATGCGGAAACCGTAGACATCCGAAAGCTGCTCGAAGGAGAGCGACTTCGACTGCATCTTGCGGAACACCGAATAGGGCTTCTTCTGCCGGCCCTTGACATAGGCAGCCGTCAGCCCGCTCGCAATCAGGAGGTCGCGCAGTTCGGCTTCGATCTTCTTGACCAGCCCTTCATTGCGCTTCGACAATTCCTCGAGGCGCTTGGTGACGGTCTCGTAGGCCTCCGGGTTCATGTGCCGGAAGGACAGCTCCTCCAGTTCCTCGCGCATGTCCTGCATGCCCATGCGGCCGGCAAGCGGCGCATAGATTTCCATCGTCTCTTCGGAAATGCGGGCGCGCTTTTCCTGCGACATATGGTCGAGGGTGCGCATGTTGTGGAGGCGGTCGGCAAGCTTGACCAGCAGGACACGCACGTCATCGGAAATGGCAAGCAACAGCTTACGCAGATTTTCCGCCTGCTTGGCCTTCTTGGTCACGAGGTCGAGCTTCTTGATCTTCGTCAGACCTTCGACCAGGCGGCCGATATCCTCGCCGAAGAGCTCGTCGATCTCGGCGCGAGTCGCCGTGGTATCCTCGATCGTGTCATGCAGGAGGGCGACTGCGATCGTCGATTCATCGAGATGCATGTCGGTCAGGATGGCGGCCACTTCGAGCGGATGCGAGATATAGGGATCGCCGCTCGCCCGCTTCTGCTGCCCATGCTTCTGCATGGCATAGACATAGGCTTTGTTCAGCAGAGCTTCGTTGGCATCGGGCTTGTATTTCTGAACCCGCTCGACGAGCTCGTACTGCCGCATCATTCCAAAGCCACTCCAATAAAATAAAAGGGCGCCAATCGCAGACTGGCGCACACATGGGCAATATTATGCCTAAGCCTTACAGGCGCAAGATTGATGATTGGTAATCGTCGATCTTTTGCCGCGCAGGAAGCCCCGGCCGCTCAGAGGCCAGGGACGCGCTTAGTAATCGTCGCTCTTTTCCGGCGGGACGAGGCCTTCGATGCCGGCCAGAAGCTCTTCTTCCGACATCTGGTCGAAGGTGATCGTTTCCGGCACATCGTCCTGCTCTTCGCCATCGGCGGCGGCCGTCGTACCGGCTGCGATCAGGCTTGCCGGATCGGGCTCCGGCTCGTCCACTTCCACATGCTTCTGCAGCGAGTGGATCAGGTCTTCCTTCAGATCATCGGGCGACAAGGTYTCATCGGCGATTTCGCGCAGAGCCACAACCGGATTCTTGTCGTTGTCGCGATCGATCGTGATCGATGCACCCTGGGAAATCAGCCGGGCGCGGTGGCTGGCGAGCAGAACCAGCTCGAAGCGGTTCTCCACCTTGTCAATGCAATCTTCTACTGTGACACGGGCCATTGCCTGTCCTTTGCGGTCGTCTTTTCAGGATTAAAACGCCCGATACAATTAAAACCGGGCAAATTCAAGTTTTTCGTTAGGGTCCCCTCGCCTTTATCCGTAGCCGGTCCAAATTTCCATGCACAACATGACATTTCCACCGGGGGTTGCTTGGAATATCGCGAATCGTGCCCTAAATCTTTCATATATGAATAATTCATAAAGTATGAAACAGCTCTACGCCACATCCACAAGCCGCTGTTTTTATTGGCCTGGGTGGCTTATGGATTTCGATTACTCTCTTTGGATTGGTAAGCGATGTTTGACCCACGCGAGAAAATTGCACTATTCATAGACGGCGCCAATCTTTACGCTGCATCCAAGAGTCTCGGCTTCGATATCGATTACCGCAAACTATTGAAAGCATTTCAGAAACGTGGATATCTGCTGCGCGCTTACTACTATACCGCGCTGATCGAAGACCAGGAATATTCCTCGATCCGTCCACTGATCGATTGGCTCGATTATAACGGCTACAAGGTCGTGACCAAGCCCGCCAAGGAGTTTACCGACTCCATGGGACGTCGCAAGATCAAGGGCAACATGGATATCGAGCTCGCGATCGATGCCATGGAACAGTCCGAAACGGTCGACCATCTCGTCATCTTCTCCGGCGACGGCGATTTCACCAATCTGGTCGAAGCGCTGCAACGCAAGGGACGCAAGGTTTCGGTCATTTCGACCATGTCGACCCAGCCGCCAATGATCGCAGACGACCTTCGTCGTCAGGCCGACCACTTCATCGATCTTCTGTCGCTGAAAGCCGAGATCGGCCGTGATCCTTCCGAACGTCCCCCGCGTCCCGCCGAAGTGGCGCCGGCCAGCGATTTCGAAGACTAAAGCGCGTCGCGATCTCTAGGATTCGCTTGCCACGCTTTAGTCTTTCGTTTTCGCATGTCGTTAGCTCAAAACCGCTGCACACTTTTGCGCGACATGCTTTAAGCCTTCATTCACGAATTGCAGAATGCCGCAGGCAAATGATCAGCCGTTGTCTTTCAACAGACGGCTCTTTTGCCTGTTCCAATCGCGCTCCTTCTCGGACTCGCGCTTGTCATGTAGCTTCTTGCCCTTCGCGAGCGCCAGCTCGATCTTGGCGCGGCCTTGATCGTTGAAGTAGATCTTCATCGGGATCAGCGTCATGCCTTCGCGATTGATGCCCGCGCGCAAACGGTTGATCTCACGCCCGGACAAGAGCAGCTTGCGACGGCGACGCGGCTCATGGTTGAAGCGGTTCGCCTGCAGATATTCCGGCAGATAGGAATTGATCAGCCAGATCTCGCCATCCTCGTCGGAAGCGTAGGATTCGGCGATATTTGCCTTACCTTCGCGCAATGACTTGACCTCGGTGCCCATCAGCACCAAGCCCGCCTCATAGGTATCGATGATCTCGTAGTTGAAGCGAGCCTTGCGGTTTTCCGCAACGACCTTCTTCACGATACGCTGGCTGCCTTTGGGGGCCATAACGATAATTCCATTTGAGGGGCGCGAATGCCGCGCCCTCATTTCCTGTCATCTATGTAAGAGAGCGGCCCGGTCTTGTGAAGACAGGCCGGTTTGCAGCCTCAGTTGAGCAGGCCGGCGTGACGCATGGCAGCATCGATCGCCGCCTCCGTCGAGGGTTCCAGCGAGGACATCAGCGGAGAGCGAACAGTGCGGCTCATACGGCCGAGCTTCGCGAGGCCGTATTTCGCGCCACAGACGCCCGGCTCCATGAAGACAGCCTTGTGCAGCGGCATCAGCCGGTCCTGCAGCTCCAGAGCCTTGGCATAGTCACCGGCAATCGTCGCTGCCTGAAACTCTGCGCAGAGGCGCGGCGCGATATTGGCCGTGACGGAGATACAGCCGACGCCGCCATGAGCGTTGAAGCCGAGAGCGGTCGCATCCTCGCCGGAAAGCTGACGGAACTCCTTACCGCAGGTGATGCGCTGCTCGGAGACGCGCTCGATCTTACCCGTCGCATCCTTGACGCCGACGATGTTCCTATGGGTTTTGGCAAGCGCCCCCATCGTCTCCGGCGTCATGTCGACCACCGAGCGGCCGGGGATGTTGTAGATGTAGATCGGCAGGTCAACGGCTTCGGCGATCGCCGAATAATGGGCGATCAGGCCCTTTTGAGTCGGCTTGTTGTAATAGGGCGTGACGACGAGCACCGCGTCGGCGCCGACCTTCTCGGCATGCTGGGCAAGCTCGATCGCTTCGCGCGTATTGTTCGAGCCGGCGCCGGCCATGACAGGCACGCGTTTGCCCGCAACTTCGATGCAGAGCTCCACCACCCGTTTGTGCTCGGCATGCGACAACGTCGGCGACTCACCGGTCGTGCCGACCGGAACGAGGCCCTTGCTGCCCTCCCCGATTTGCCACGCGACATGAGCGGCGAAGCTGTCTTCGTCGATCAGTCCGGCATCGGTGAAGGGGGTTACGAGCGCGGGGATGGACCCATTGAACATGCAAAGCTCCTCACGGCCGATATCCTTGCTTCAGCCGCATTCCATGAATAAGAGTTGCGCACCATAGAGCGGCAAAATGGCTGCGACAAGCGCGCATAAGTCGGATAGGGCAAATTCCGATAGCAAATGTGAATGAATTTTACCTGTTATGGTAAGGTTTCGTTAAGATGCCTCCAGCCAAATGGAAGGGCATGTTTTCGTTGCGAGTCATACGGATGAAGAGAGCCGTTCTGATCCTGTCCGCCTTCGGCCTGGTGGCCGCGGCCTGGGGCAGCGCCGCATCGCCGCTCCCCGGCGAGGGCGCCCCCGCGCCGGCCGTCAAGCCGCTGGGCTTCGTGCCGGAGACATCATCCTTCCCCGAGGCGATTACGACCGGCGCCATTCCGCGCAATTCGGCGATCGCGCCTGTCAGCAGCGATCTGAAGGCGGGTCTCGATGCGCTCTCCAACAAGGATCCGCAGCAGGCGCTCGCCATCCGCAATACGATGGCGGCAGGAACACTCGACCGCCATATCCTGACTTGGGCAATCGCGACTTCCGGCCTGAAGGGCGTTCCCTCCTATGAGATCGCCAGTGCTTCGGACGAGCTGAAGGGTTGGCCGGGTCTCGAGCGGCTCCGCGGTAATTCCGAGCGCGCGCTCTATGACGAGAATCCCGCTCCTGCTGCCGTGCTGAACGCCTTCGGCGATACCGCGCCCGAGACGTGGCAGGGTGCGATCATCATGTCGCGCGCGCTTGTAGCAACCGGCAAATCTGCGCAGGCGGCGAAATATATCGGCAAGATCTGGCGCGGACAGGCGCTCGACAAGGCGACCGAAGACAAAATCTTGGCCGAATTTGCCGGCGTGCTGACC
>NZ_JBFUBG010000081.1:0-30576 GCF_056405875.1 Rhizobium sp. P1_E6
GTTCTTTACGCCCGCTTAGGCGAGCTTCTTGACCGGTGCCGGCTTTGCCATCATCGAAGCCGCAGCGACGGCCTTGAGGCCGAGCGGGCGGTAGTTGGTCGTGAGATCCGGCTTGGCTGTCTGCTGCTGTTCCGTTGTCTTCTTCGAGGTCACGATACTCTCCTTACGTGTTTCCTAGAATTTTATCTGTCTTGTTCTTTTGTCTTTAATAGCGACAAAAGAGAGGCATCGCCTATCAGGAAATGTAACCACGGAGCATAATTCGCGAGGCTTAACCGAAGCCTGCGTTCGTTAATACTTACTTAATAAAGTGGATGCTCAGATGTGACGACCGATGTCGTCCTCGCCGATACCGGGTTCCTCGATGGTCAGCGTGCCATATTTGCGTTTCCACTTCCGCGCTCCGAAGGGCAGCGAAATGAGGTAGGCGCAGACCGTGAAGACCATCACTTCCCAGGTAAAGCTCATCAGCATCGCGACGTAGATCACCACACCGAGCATGGCAGGCAGCACGAGATCACGGCGCATGCGGCTCTCGGATTTACCGGACCAGACAGGCAGGCGGCTGATGAGCAGGAAAGCGATGAGGACCGTGTAGCCCGAGGAGAGAAAGGCGAAGGTCCGGTCGGTGGTGAGGCCGAGAAAGCCGAGATAGACGGGCAGGAGCACCAGCATCGCGCCGGCCGGCGCCGGCACGCCGACGAAATATTCCGATTGCCAGGGCGCGCGGTTGTCGCGTTCCGACATCACATTGAAGCGTGCCAGCCTGAGGCCGGCGGCGATCGTGTAGATGAGCGCGGCGATCCAGCCTAGCGAGCGCGCCTGGTCTAGCGCATACACATAGACCACGAGGGCAGGGGCGACGCCGAAATTGACGATGTCGGCAAGCGAATCCATCTGCGCGCCGAATTTCGACGTGGCTTTCATGAGGCGCGCCACACGACCGTCGATACCGTCGAGGAAGGCGGCGACGAGCACCATGGCGACAGCCAGCTCATAGCGGCTTTCGAAGGCGAGCCGGATGCCGGTCAGGCCGGCGCAGATGGCAAGGATGGTGATGAGGTTCGGAACGACGAGCCGGATCGGAATCTCGCGCAGGCGCGGCCCGCGCGCCGAATCGTCGCTCGGGCCGTTCGGTTCGAAGGGCGGAAAGGGTGTTTCCATATCGCGCTCTCCTGAAAATTAGCTGCGGCGGCTGATGACCGGACCCTTTGCCGAGGCGAATTCCGCAATGACGGTCTCGCCGGCAACCGCCGTCTGACCGAGCGAGACGCGCGGCGCGGTATCAGCAGGCAGGAACACGTCGAGCCGCGAACCGAAGCGGATGAGGCCGATACGTTCGCCGGCATCGACAGGTTCGTTGGCATGCGAAAAGCAGAGGATGCGCCGTGCGACGAGGCCGGCAATCTGCACGACGCCGATCTGCCCGTGGCGGGTCTCGATGACGAGGCCGTTGCGCTCGTTCTCCTCGCTCGCCTTGTCGAGCTCGGCATTCACGAAGCTGCCCTTGCGATAGTTGATGCTGACGATGCGGCCGCGCATCGGGGCGCGGTTCACATGGCAGTTGAACACGTTCATGAAGACGGAGATGCGCAGCATCGGCTCGCTGCCGAGGTTCAGTTCGGCCGGCGGCGTCACCATCTGGATCGAGGAGACCTTGCCATCCGCAGGCGAGATGACGAGATCGTCGTCCTGCGGGGTGACGCGCTCGGGATCACGGAAGAAATAGGCGCACCAGAGCGTCAGGATAAGGCCGATCCAGAAGAGCGGCTTGAAGATCCAGCCCAATACGAGCGACGCGACGAAGAAGGCGGCGACGAAGGGATAACCTTCCTTGTGCACCGGGACAATCGTGTTGCGAACCGTATCGAACAAGCTCATGAATGCCGGCCTCCTGTCGTTTTTCGTATCCGCTGGTTACAGAAAAACGACCTGAGGAGCAATGGCATGGACCGCAGGCCGCTTTCGATGCGTTGGTTCTATACAACAAAACGAGCGGTTTTGCCCGTTTCCGGCGTTAGGTCGCAGGCGCCAGACGGTTGACGATGCCCAGTTCGTCGCTCTCGCGAACCTGCTTCAGGTGCTCTTCGGCCTGTGTCGCCTCGCGCTGGCGGCTCCACATCGAGGCATAGAGTCCGTTCTGTTCGAGAAGAGCGGCATGCGTGCCGCGCTCGGCGATCTCGCCGCTCTTCAAGACGATGATCTCATCGGCGCTGATGACGGTAGACAGGCGGTGGGCGATAACCAGCGTCGTGCGGTTTTTGGAAACGACGTCGAGCGCCGTCTGGATTTCCCGCTCCGTCGTCGTGTCGAGCGCCGAGGTCGCCTCGTCGAGGATGAGGATGGGCGGGGCCTTCAGGATGGTGCGGGCGATTGCCACGCGCTGCTTCTCTCCACCCGAAAGCTTCAATCCGCGCTCGCCCACCTTGGTTTCGAAACCCTCCGGCAGCGTCTCGATAAAATGCCCGATCTGGGCGATTTCGGCGGCCTGCTTCACGTCGGCTTCGCTGGCCGAAGGCCGCCCGTAGCGGATATTGTAGGCCACCGTGTCGTTGAACAGCACCGTATCCTGCGGCACCATGCCGATGACCGAGCGCAAGCTCTTCTGCGTGATGCCGCGTATATCCTGCCCATCGACAGTGATCGCGCCGCTCTGGATATCGTAGAAGCGATAGAGCAGCCGCGACAGTGTAGACTTGCCGGCTCCTGAGGGACCGACGACGGCAACCGTCTTGCCAGCGGGCACCTCGAAGGAAATGCCTTTCAGGATCGGTCGGGCCGGATCATAGAAAAAATGCACGTCCTTGAAGGAGATGGCGCCCTGGCCGATGGCAAGATCCTTCGCGTCCGGCGCGTCCAGCACCTCTGCCTTTACTTCCAGGAGATCGAACATCTGCTCAATGTCGATCAATCCCTGGCGGATTTCGCGATAGACGAAACCGATGAAGTTCAGCGGAACCGAAAGCTGCAGCAGCATGGAATTGATGAAGACGAAATCGCCGACCGTGTGCTCGCCGCTCTGCACCGACCAGGCCGAGAGAACGAGCATGATCGTCGTGCCGATGCCGAAGATCACACCCTGGCCGAAGTTCAGCCAGCCGAGTGAAGTCCAGACGTCGGTCGCCGCCTTCTCATAGCGTTCCATCGAAGTGTCGAAGCGCTTGGCCTCCATCTCCTCATTGCCGAAATATTTGACGGTTTCGAAGTTGAGGAGCGAGTCGATCGCCTTGGTGTTGGCGTCCGTATCGCTATCGTTCATCGTGCGGCGGATGGAGATGCGCCAGTCGGAAGCGCGGATTGTGAACCAGATATAGGCCCAGACGGTAAAGGCGGTGACGGCAAGATAGGAGAAGCCGTAGCCCCACCAGAAGATCGCTGCCGTCAAAAGGAATTCGATGACGGTCGGGACGGAGTTCAGGATCGTGAAGCGCACGATCGTTTCGATGCCCTTGGTGCCGCGTTCGATGATGCGCGAAAGCCCGCCTGTCTTGCGCTCCAGATGAAAGCGCAGGGAAAGCTCGTGCATATGCACGAAGGTGCGGTAGGCAAGCTGGCGCACGGCATACTGGCCGACGCTGGCAAACAGCGAATCCCGCAGCTGGTTGAGGCCGAGCTGGATGAGGCGCGTCAGGTTGTAGGCGATGACGAGTGCGGTTGCGCCGATCAGCAGCGGCGGCAGCGTGCCTTGCAGGTCCATCCTGCCGTTCAAAGCGTCGGTGGACCACTTGAAGAAATAGGGCACCAGGAGCAGGACGAATTTCGAGATCAGCAGGAAGACCGAGGCCCACACCACCCGCATCCTCAAATCCGGCCGGTCCGCCGGCCACATGTAGGGCCAGAGATTGTAGAGCGTTCCCAGCAGGTTGGTATCTGAAACTGTCTTGCCGTTAGCCATGCCTATCTCCAGCCCGGCGGGCCGCTGCTGTCGCGACCTGTCGCCGTTCCCGCGAGATATGCCACTGGCTGGCCGAATACAACATTGATGCGGATTTTATGGGCGATAGTTGCGCGTCGGCTCTAACGAAAACGGCGGCCGATGGGCCGCCGTTTCGAAGTTTTAGAGGTGGCCGCCGGAGAGCCGCTTGCGGTGCAGCTCCTCGGCATTCGGCAGCGCATCCTTCGGCAGGCCGAAGACCTGGCCCGGACGGATATGGTCCGGATTGATGATCTTGTCCTCGTTGGCGATGTAGATCGTCGTATAGCGCACACCGAGGCCATAGGTGCGGCGCGAGATCTGCCACAACGTATCGCCACGGCGGATGATGACGGCGTTGTTGTTTGCCGTCAGCGGCGCCTGCTCGATCGTCTTCGGCTGGCTGGCATCGGACACCTCGTTCGCCCGGGGAACCGTCAGCTCGGCAATGATCGCGCCGAGATTGTCGAGCGCACTGCCGACGGACTTGGCGTCCTTCGGCAGGCCCTGCAATATCCTGAGCGCGTTGCCGGCGATCTGCGATGCGGAAGCCGATGCCTGCTTGAAGGCGTCGGTCGCATCGATGCCCGGACGGAAGTCGACGAGCGAGCGCAGAGAGAATTCCGTGGCCGAGCGGGCAGCCGCTAGCTGTTCGACACCCGGCACCTTGCCGTCTGCAAACAGGCCCTTCAGCAGGCCGAACGCCTTCGCCGCGTCGCCCTTGAGCTTGCCGAGCTGGCCTTCGTCGAGTGGGAGTGCGGCTTGATTGGCATTGCTGCCGGACTGGGCGGCAACCGTGACCTGATCGCCCGCCGGGCGATTGAAATTGACGGTGGCGCGCACCAGCACCTTGCCGGCGGCATCGACGACATCGACGCGGATCTTGTGGTCGCCGACCGAAAGATCCTTCACCCCATCAATGACGAAGTGACCGTCCGGCCCTGCGGTATCCTGGCCGATCAGCGCATCATCGGCATAGCCAATGACCTTGGCGTTGGCGTGCGTCGTGCCGGCGATGAAGATCTTGTTGCCCTCGATCTCAACCGCGCTGACCATCACGTCAGCCGTGCTGGCGCCACCCAGCTGGGTGCCGGGAACCGCCGGTGCCGTCTTGGCATTGTCGCCGGCGCCGGCAGGCATATCCGGGGTCTGCATGGCGACCTGATCCTTTGCCGCGCCATCGGGAGCAGGGGCGCCGTTGCCGGCAGACGCTGCGGATGCATCATTGGCGGAAGGCGGCTGGGCGCTGGCGACCTCAGCCTTCGGCGCCGTGATGATGCGGCTTGCGGTGCCGGGCTTGGAGACCATGGCGAGCAATTCGCTGCCGCTGCCGTCCTTTGGCACGGAAACGGTCGCAACTTCTTCCGAGAGCGTGGTCTTGCCGTCCTTGCCCGTCACTTTCAGCACGAGCTGATGGTCGCCGGCGGGAAGCGGATTGTCGAGAACGACGGCAAAATCGCCGGTTCCATCGACATCGGTCGTCACGACCACCTTGTCGCCGTCAAGCACTTCCAGCTTGCCATGCGGCTCGGCCGAGCCGGCAATGACGGTCGAACCATCGGGCTCGACGCGCAGAACGTCGAAAGCAGGCACCTTCGGGCCGGTGCTGGAAGCGGTATCGGCAGCGGGAGGCGTCTGGCCATTGGCAGCAGCCGGCTGGCCGGCTGGCTCCGACGCACCGGCCAATGCGATTTCGGCCCGTGCGAGTGCAGCCAGCGCATCGGCGGCATTTTCAGGGAGATTCTGGATAATGTCGCGCGCCTTGCCCGCACCGTCCTTGGCCTTGGAGACGAGGCCTGCGGTTGTGGTGTCGAGACCTTCGGGAGCGGCGAAATCGACGATCGCGGTCAGCGCGTTCACGGCTGTAGTTTTGACGCCTGCAAGCGCATCGGCGGCTGGCACCTTGCCATCGACGAACAGCGCCTTAAGTCCCGAGAGAGATTTGCCGGCATCGGCGGTGAGGCTGCCGATCTTCTGGACGACGGGTGCTGCATCCACAACGGCGGAGCGGGAGGTCTTGGACGTTTCGTTAACCGTGTTGTGGACCTCAGTGCCGGCCTGGTTGATGGCATCACCAACCTTCGCCACATCGGAACCGAGACGAGGCATGACGAAAAACACCATCAGTATGATTGCAATTATAAGCACTGCGAGGGCCAGCAAGCCGGCACGGTTTTTCATCATTACGTCTCCCAAGGCGGCAAATTGCCGTAGTATTCAGAAATTGCTAGCGATTCCCGTTGCTTTTCACAAGCATTCAAAGCAATTACGCAAGCGCTGCACGCCGCTTTTCAGTCAATTTTCTTGACTGCATTGAAATGGAATAGTTGTTTTTCCCCTATGACCGAACAATCTGTATCGATTCGATCCATCTGCGTTTACTGCGGCTCTCGGCCGGGACGCGATCCTTCCCATATGGCTGCCGGCCGCGCACTCGGAAAGGAGATCGCGGAATATGGCCTTCGCCTCATCTACGGCGGTGGCACGAAAGGCATCATGGGTGCTGTGGCCAGCGGGACCCTATCCAACGGTGGTCAGGTGACGGGCATCATTCCCGAGTTCCTGATCGACATGGAGGCGACTCGCCATTCCCTGGGCCAACTCAACGAGCTTATTGTAACCCCTGACATGCATGCGCGCAAACACACGATGTTCGAGCGCTCTGATGCTTTCGTCGCGCTGCCCGGAGGCATCGGCACACTGGAGGAGATCGTCGAGATCATGACCTGGGCACAGCTCGGCCGTCATGAAAAGCCGATGGTCTTCGCCAACATCAATGGTTTCTGGGATCCGATGATGGAGCTCTTGCGCCACATGACGGGCGAAGGTTTCCTGCACACCGCCCACCGTGTCCAGCCGCTCGTCGTCGACGAGATCTCGGGCATCATCCCGGCCATCATGGCGCAGGCGGCAGAGCTTGCCGCCGATCGTGACGGCGAGGACGAGGTCATCTCGAAGATGTAGGTTCTCAAGCAATTCCAGCAAAGCTGTGCTACGGTTTGCGTCCGGAATTGCGTGAAAAAGGCTGCGCTCAGCGCCCGCGCGCCGTCTTCAGCATCGACCAGCTGTAGAAGAAGAGACCCGCCCAGATCAGCGGGAAGGCGATCATGCGCGCCGTGTTCATCTCTTCGTGGAAGATGAAGACGGCGATGAGGAAGATCATCGTCGGCGCGATATACTGCATGATGCCGATGGTCGACAGCTTGAGCAGCTTGGCGCCGTTGGCGTAGATCATCAAGGGCACGGCAGTAATCAGTCCGCAGCCGAGCAGCAGGGCGGTATCGGAAAGGCCCGTGCGGTATAAGTGCCCTTCGCCGCTGACGAATTCCAGGTAGAGGATGTAAAGCAGCGCCGGCAGGCTGAGAATCAGCACTTCCAGGAAGAAGCCCTGGTTGGGGCCAAGCGGCAGCGTCTTGCGAAACAGCGCATAGAAGCCCCAACTGATGGCGAGCGTCAGCGCCACCCAGGGAATGCCGCCGCTGTCGAAGKCGAGTACCACGACCGCAAGGCCGGCAAGGCAGATCGCCGCGATCTGCATCGGCTGCAGCTTTTCCTTCAGGAGCACTGCACCGAGAAAGATGCTGAAGAGCGGATTGATGAAATAGCCCATGGCCGCATCGAGCGAATGGCCGGCGCCGATCGCCCAGACATAGGTGCCCCAGTTTACGGTGATCAGCGCCGCGGTCATCATTGCCATGGCGAGCATGCGGGGAGAGCGCAGAGCAACCGCAATATCCTGCGTGCGCCCCAGCACCAGGAGCACGATGCCGGCGAGCGGCAGCGACCACAGAATGCGGTGGGCGATAACTTCGGCCGGCGAGATATGCGCCACTGCCTTCATGTAGATCGGCAGGAAGCCCCACAGAAGATAGGCCGTCAGCGCAAAGGCAAAGCCGCGTGGACTGTCTTCGTTCTTGATGAGGGGGGCGCTTGCATCGGCAGACATCCGGTGTTTCCATCTTTGTTCTGTTTCTGATCCGGATTAGCTTAAGCGGCGTGAATAAGCCAATTCATTTCGGTGAATAGACGGTCATGGCTCAGGCAGGGCTGGGGAGGCTGGATATGGGTGAAACGGAACTGGTGATCTGCCGAAAGGCCTATGCCGCCCAGATGCTGGCGAAGATGGGTATCGTGGGCGACGAGCGGCTGCGACAGACCTTTGCCACAGTTCCGCGGGAGGATTTCCTCGAACCGTCGCCGTGGCGCATGGCGAACGGGACCGGTTATCAGGACATGCCGTCCACCGATCCCGTCGTCCTTTATCAGGATGTTCTGATTGCGCTGCAGGAGGGGCGGCAGGTCAACAACGGCAGTCCCTCGCTGCATGCGCTCGGCCTTCACTGGCTGGCGCCGCAACCCGGCGATACGGCCTGCCATATCGGCGCCGGCGGTGGCTACTATACCGCCATGCTGTCCCATCTGGTTGAAAGCGGCGGCCATGTCGTGGCGATCGAATATGACCGGGAACTCGCCGCCCGCGCTAGTGCCAATCTCGCCCCCTACGGCAATGTCGAGGTCAACTGCGGCAATGGTCTGGAATGGCCGCAATCGCCGTCCGACGCGATCTACGTCAATTTCGCGGCTCACAGGCCAGCCGAAGCCTGGATCGACAATCTTGCTGTTGGCGGCAGGCTGATCTTTCCGCTCTGCGCGCCCGCGCGTGACGGCAATGACAATCTGCGGCCGCGCAGCGCCCGCGGCGGCTTCTTCCTGATCCGGCGCACGCCGGAGGACTATCGCGCCCGCCATCTCAGCCCCACCTTCTTCGTCTGGGGCCATGGCGCGACCGGTACGATCGAAACCTACAGGGCGCTGGAGTCCACTTTCCGGCAGGGTGGCATGGAGAAGGTCACGCGGCTGCGCTGGAAGGTGCCGAAGCAAGAGGACGAATGGTATTCGGAGGAGGACTGGGGCCTCCTATAGAGCATTTCCGCTTTTTCTTCGAATGACGGAAATGCTCTATATCTCTTTGTTTCCACGCAATTCCGGACGCAAAACCGCTGCATACTTTTGCTGGAAGTGCTTTAGCATTCACTCGGCGGCGATCTTGCCGGCAAGTTGCCGGTTCTTCATCAGCTTGTAGATGACCGAATCCATCAGCGCCTGGAACGAGGCGTCAATGATGTTCTCGGACACGCCGACCGTCCACCAGCGCACGCCGCTGGAATCGGTGGATTCGATGAGAACGCGGGTGATGGCCTCGGTGCCGCCATTGAGGATACGCACCTTGAAGTCGGCGAGCACGAGATCGTCGATCTCATGCTGATACTTGCCGAAATCCTTGCGCAACGCGAGATCGAGCGCGTTGACCGGGCCTTCCGCCTCCGCGACGGACATCAGCGTCTGGCCGTCGATGGCGATCTTCACCACGGCTTCGGAGACGATCTTGATGCGGCCGTGGGAATCGAAACGCCGTTCGATCATCACCCGGAAACCGTCGATCGTGAAGAAGTTCGGAATGGTGCCCATGGTGCGCCGCGCCAGAAGTTCGAAGCTCGCATCCGCACCCTCGTAGGCATAGCCGGATGCTTCGCGTTCCTTGACGATGGAGATCAGGAGGTCGAGCTTCGGATCGTCCTTGGCGACATCGATGCCGCGCCGCCTCAACGCATTGATGAAGTTTGCCTTGCCGCCCTGATCCGAGACCATGACCTTGCGGAAGTTGCCGACACTTTCCGGCGGCACGTGCTCGTAGGTGCGCGGGTCCTTCAGCAGGGCGGAGGCGTGGATGCCAGCCTTGGTGGCGAAGGCAGACGCGCCGACATAGGGCATCTGATGATCCGGCGAGCGGTTCAGCAGTTCGTCGAAAGCATGCGACAGACGGGTGAGGTTGGTCAGCCGCTCCGCGTCGATCGCCGTTTCGAAACGCGTATTATAGGTGCTTTTCAGCGCCAGCGTCGGGATCAGCGTCACCAGATTGGCGTTGCCGCAGCGCTCGCCGACACCGTTGAGCGTGCCCTGGATCTGGCGCACGCCGGCCTCGACGGCGACCAGAGAATTGGCGACTGCCTGGCCGGTATCGTTATGTGCATGGATACCGAGACAGTGGCCCGGCACGCCTGCGGCGATCGCTGCTTCGACGATGGCGCGTACTTCCGGCGGCTGCGCGCCGCCATTTGTGTCGCAGAGCACCACCCAGCGCGCGCCGTTCTCATAGGCGGTCTTGGCGCAGGCAAGCGCATATTCCGGATTGGCCTTGTAGCCGTCGAAGAAATGCTCGCAATCGACCATCGCCTCCTTGCCGGCGGCAACGGCAGCCTTGACGCTTTCGGCGATGCATTCGAGGTTTTCCTCGTTGGTGCAGCCGAGTGCGACCTGCACATGATAATCCCAGCTCTTGGCGACGAAACAGATCGCGTCGCTGCGCGCCTGCAGCAGGCCGGCAATGCCCGGATCGTTGGAGGCGGAAACACCCGGCCGCTTCGTCATGCCGAAGGCGACGAAGGAGGCCTGGTTCGTGCGTTTCTCAGCAAAGAAGGCGGTATCGGTCGGGTTCGCACCCGGATAGCCGCCCTCGACATAGTCCAGCCCGAACTCGTCCAGCATGCTCGCAATCGCAATCTTGTCCTCGACGGAAAAGTCGATGCCGGGCGTCTGCTGCCCGTCCCGGAGCGTCGTATCGAAGAGGTAGATTCTTTCGCGTGTCATGGTGGTGTTTCCTGTCGCCGCCWGCGGCTCTTATAGTTTCCCTGCAAACTTATCCGTCGCCCGGATGAGCTGGTCGAGAATCCCGGGTTCCGAGAAGGCATGACCTGCACCCTCGATCAGGTGGAAATCGGCCTTCGGCCATGCCTTATGCAGCTTCCAGGCATATTTGGCCGGGCAGGGCATGTCGTAGCGCCCATGCACGATGACACCCGGAATATCCTTGAGCTTGTGGGCATCGCGCAGCAGCTGGCCCTCGTCCATCCAGCCGGCATGGACGAAGAAGTGGTTCTCGATACGCGCGAAGGCATAGGCGAACTCGGCTTCCTCGAACTTGCCGCTGGTCGACTTCTCGGGCAGCAGCGTGATCGTCTCGCCTTCCCAGATGCTCCAGGCCTGCGCCGCTTTCAGCGCGACAGCCCTGTCCGAACCGGTGAGCCGGCGGTTATAGGCAAGCATCATCTCGTGGCGCTCTTCCGGCGGGATGGGTGCTACGAAGTGCTCCCACTTGTCCGGGAACATTTCGGAGACGCCGAACTGGTAGTACCAGTCGAGTTCGGCCCGCGTCAGCGTATAGATACCGCGCACGATGATTTCGGAAACATGTTCCGGATGCTTCTCGGCATAGGCGAGCGCCAGCGTGGAGCCCCAGGAGCCGCCGAAGACCTGCCATTTGTCGACGCCGGCCATCTCGCGCAGCCGCTCGATATCGGCAACGAGATGCCAGGTCGTGTTAGCCTCCAGGCTCGCATGCGGGGTCGACTTGCCGCAGCCGCGCTGGTCGAACAGTAGGACGTCATAAAGCTTGGGGTCGAAGACCCGGCGATGCGCCGGCGAAATGCCGCCGCCCGGGCCGCCATGTAGGAAGACCGCCGGCTTGGCGCCCGGTGTGCCACAGCGTTCCCAATAGATTACATGGCCATCGCCGACATCGAGATGGCCCGACGCATAGGGTTCGATTTCCGGATAGAGCGTGCGCAGCACTTCGGTCATATCTTCACGCCTTTTGCGGGCCAGATGGGTGTGTCATGGTCGGGATGCTGGAAGGAGATGATCGCCTCCTGCCGGGCGTAAAAATCCGGGTCCTTGTGGACAGGTGCGTCGAAGATCGTCTCGACCCAGGGCAGGCGGGCATCGTAGTTGACCTGGACCTGCGGAGCCAGATCGCTCCGGTCGTCGAACGTGCCGATTGCAAGCTCCAGGCCGCCCGGATGACGGTAGGTCATCGGCGTACCGCAATCCTGGCAGAAGCCGCGCTCGATATTGATCGAGGACTGGAAATAGGCGGGCTCGCCGCGGCTCCACTCCATGCCTTCCTCAGGCGCCGTCACCAGCGCCGAAAAAAAGCCGCCGAACTGCTTCTGGCACATGCGGCAATGGCAGATGGACGGGCGTCCGAGCTTACCTGAAATGCGGAAGCGCACGGCACCGCACTGGCAGCCGCCTGTTCTTATCGTCTCGGTCATGGATCTGCTCCGGGTGGCCAGTGGGATGTATCGTGGTCGGGATGCTGGCGATTGCTCGCCGCGATCCGGTCCTCGCGATCGGTTGTTTCCGGTTCGGGCTCGATCGGCAAGCCGTCAAGCGCATGGAACCAGACCATTTTGCTGTCGAGATTGGATTGCATGACCGGCTTTACGGCCTGCGGATCGTCAAGTGAGCCGAGCGTGATGTTGACGGAGTCGGCATCGGGAATATCGTAGAAGAGCGGCGTGCCGCATTCGCCGCAGAAGCCGCGCCGCACGAGACCCGAGGAGGAAAACCATTTTGGCTCCCCGCGCGTCAGCTCGAAATCCTTACGCATCACGCCTGCAAGCGGCAGGAAATAGTTGCCGGCGGCTTTCTGGCACATGCGGCAGTGGCAGATATGCGGATAGCCGAGTTCGCCGCGCGCCCGATAACGAACCGCGCCGCACTGGCATCCGCCGGTCTGCTCCGCCGTTTCCATCAAGCGTGATCCTCCGGCGGCCAGACCGGGGTATCATGGTCCGGATGCTGGTATGAAACGATCTCGTGGAGGAAGGAACCGGCCGCGAGATCCTCCTCGGTCCGCTCTCCGGGTAGTTCGTGCAGATGATCGACGAAGCCGATCTTGCCTTCCACGCCCCACTGAATGGTCGGCGGCAGCAGCGATGGGTCGTCGAACGCGCCCGTCGCAACCGCCATGCCGTCCGGCGCCTCGTAGGTCAAGGGCGTGCCGCAATCGCCGCAGAAGCCGCGGCTGACGAAATTCGAAGACCGAAAGGTCTTGCGCTGCCCTCTGGTCCACTCGAACTCCATCCCGCGCATGGAAACCAGCGGCGCATAGTAGGCACCGAATGCCTTCTGGCACATGCGGCAATGACAGATCGACGAATCCTGTGGGACGCCTGTGGCACGGAAGCGGATCGCCCCGCACTGGCAGCCGCCGGTATAGGTGTTCATTTCTTCACCTCCCACGTCGTCACCCGCTCGCCTGTTGCCGGGTCCTTGCCATCCTTGAGCTGGATGCCTTCGGCGGCAAGCGTATCGCGGATTTGGTCGGCTTCGGCGAAATTCTTCGCCTTCAAGAGTTCCAGCCGCGCCTTGACCCGCGCATCGATTTCCGTGGCGACAGCTTCGTCGATCTCGGTCTTCTTCGGCAGCACGCCGAGCAGCGCCGCGCTGGCGGCGAAGACGGCGGCGTTGCCGGATTGTGCTAGCGCATGCAGCGCCTGGACGGCTGCGACCGTATTGAGATCGTCGGCCAGCGCATTCAGCACCGTCGCATCTGGCTTGGCATCGCCGGGTTCGGCAGCCGGCCATTTGGCAAGCAACCGCTCGGCTTCCTCCAACCGCTTGACGGAGAAGTCGATCGGCTCGCGATAATGCGTCATCAGCATTGCAAGACGCAGCACTTCGCCCGGCCACTGGCGACCGGCGAATGTCTCCGTGTGCAACAGCTCATAGATGGTTACGAAATTGCCTTCGGATTTCGACATCTTGCGGCCTTCGACCTGCAGGAAGCCGTTATGCATCCAGACATTCGCCATCACGTCAGTACCGTGGGCGCACCGTGACTGGGCAATCTCGTTCTCGTGATGCGGGAAAATCAGGTCCAGCCCGCCGCCATGAATATCGAAGACATCGCCGAGATAACGCCCGCTCATGGCCGAGCACTCGATGTGCCAGCCAGGACGACCGCGGCCCCACGGGCTTTCCCAGCCGGGCTCGTTGTCGTCCGACAGCTTCCAGAGCACGAAGTCGCCGGGGGTCTTCTTGTGCGCATCGACGGCAACGCGGGCGCCGGCCTGCTGCTCATCGAGATTGCGCTTCGAAAGCTGGCCGTATTCGGCCATCGACTTCKTGTCGAACAGTACCTCGCCTGATGCCTGGTAGGCATGGCCCTTCGCGATCAGCCGTTCGATGATCTCGATCATCTCTGCGATATTATCGGTGGCACGCGGCTGCACCGTCGGCTCGAGCGAGCCGAGTGCCAAGGCATCGTCAAGAAACTGCGTCTCGGTCTTCTCCGTCACCGCCCGGATCGCCACATTCAGCGGCAGACCCGGATAATCCCGCAGCGCCCGGGCGTTGATCTTGTCATCGACGTCGGTGATGTTGCGGACATAGGTGACATGGCTCTCGCCATAGAGATGGCGCAGCAGGCGGAACAGCACGTCGAAGACGATGACCGGCCGCGCATTGCCGATATGGGCGTAATCGTAGACTGTCGGGCCGCACACATACATGCGGACGTTTTCGGCATCGATCGGCTTGAAGACCGATTTCTCCCGCGTCAGCGTATTGTACAGCTTCAGTTCCGGCGTGCCGCCCATTCCACTCTCCCAAGATGCATAAGCAAAAAAAACATCGCCACCGGCGGGCCGGGGCGTTTCTCATCTTGGACATTTGGGAGACGAAAACGGCCAGGCCAGCTTTGGGCTAGCGAATAATCTTCCGGCAGTTAATGCAGATAACCGTTTTCATGACGCGTTTTATGGCGTGGGATCGAAGTTTGGTCAAGGAGAATAAAGCGATCTGAATCAGCGAATTCGACCCCGCGTCACGGTGAGGCCGCTATCGATTGTTGAGATCCTGCGTCTCGGAGAAGATCGGTTGAGAACGCAATTTTTGAGTGAAGCTGGTTGCCGAAAAGCAGATCGCACCCTTGTCCAATTCGATCTCGTAATCCCAGACGAATAGTTCGCCGCTCGGAGTCGGGCGCATGTTTTTGCGCGTGACGTCCGATATGATTGTTGGAATAGTATTCTCGGGCTCGATTGCAATCTTCAAGTCGGAAACATTGTGAAAGGTTAGGTCGCATTCCGACACCCAAAAACCGGCGAAGAGATCGCCTCGTCTTTGCCATTTGAAGATGTAGTCGATATCGATTTTGAACTCGAAGTTCTCATTTGGAAGCGAGATCGAATAGAGGCGGCAATCGTGCCAGCCCATCACATCAAAATCCTCGTTGCTCCAAATCTCCCTCTCGATCACCGGATCATCCCGGCAGCTGGTAATCTACCAGCTTGTTTTCGCGCACGATGAACAGCTTGCCGGTCTCGGTCACCCCGGGGCCGAGCAAGGGAAGGATTGCCTTCGCCACCTCGGAAGGATGCGGCAGCGTCGCGGGATCCTCGCCCGGCACGGCCTGCGCGCGCATGGCGGTCCGCGTGGCGCCCGGATCGACGCTGGTGATGCGCAGTGGCGTTGTCTGCGTCTCGCCGGCCCAGGTGCGCGCCAGCGCTTCGACTGCGGCCTTGGAGGCGGAATAAGCGCTCCAGAAAGGGCGGCACTTGTGGGCGGCACCCGAGGACATGATGACGGCTCGGCCGGCATCCGAGCGCGTCAGCAGCGGATCGACCGAGCGGATGAGACGCCAGGTGGCGTTTACATTGATGTTCATCACCTTCTCGAAGACCTTGGCTTCGATATGGCCGATCGGCGAGATGACGCCGAGCACGCCGGCATTGGCGACGAGGATGTCGAGCTTGCCCCAGCGCTCGAAGATCGAGCCGCCGAGACGATCGATCGCTTCCATGTCGGCGAGATCGAAGGGGACGAGGGTCGCAGAGCCGCCCACAGCCTTGATGGCATCGTCAAGCTCTTCCAGGCCGCCGACGGTGCGGGCGCAAGCGATCACATGCGCGCCGGCCTTGGCGAGTTCGAGTGCCGTGAAATAACCGATGCCACGCGATGCGCCCGTGACCAGCGCGATCCTGCCTTCAAGATTGATGTTCATCTGTCCCGGTTCCGGATGTGCTTGAAAAGGTAAGGGGCGCAATAAGCGCCCCAGATAGGAAAGTCAAAGTGGAAGCGGCTCAGCCGTTGCTGGCAAGCATGGAAATCTTGCTGCCCATCGACTCGCCGTTCTTGTCGAGCAATCGGGTCGGATAGTCACCAGTGAAGTAGTGGTCGGTGAACTGCGGGCGTGCATTGTTGCGGTCTTCGCCGCCGACGGCGCGATAGAGCCCGTCGATCGACAGGAAGGCGAGCGAATCTGCGCCGATATATTTGGCCATGGCGTCGACATCGGCATACTGGTTTGCCAAGAGCTTGTCGGCATCAGGCGTATCGATGCCGTAGAAATCCGGGAAGAAGATCATTGGGCTGGCGACGCGGATATGCACTTCCTTGGCGCCGGCCTCACGGATCATCTGCACGATCTTCAGCGAGGTCGTGCCGCGCACGATGGAATCGTCGACCAGCACCACGCGCTTGCCTTCGATCATCGCCCGGTTGGCGGAATGCTTGAGCTTCACGCCGAAGGCGCGGATCTGCTGGGTCGGCTCGATGAAGGTGCGGCCGACATAATGGTTGCGGATGATGCCGTATTCGAAGGGAATGCCGCTCTGCTGGGCATAGCCGAGAGCAGCCGGCGTGCCACCGTCAGGCACCGGCACGATCACGTCGGCATCGATGGGCGATTCCTTGGCGAGRTTCATGCCCATGTTCTTGCGCGTCGTATAGACGTTGCGGCCGCCGACGACCGAGTCCGGTCTGGCGAAATAGACATATTCGAACAGGCAGAGGCGCTCCGGCTGCGGCTTGCTGGGCTTGCGGGCGTCGATGCTGATCGAGCCGTCAGGCTGGATTTCGCAGATGACGACCTCGCCGTTTTCCACGTCGCGGATGAACTTGGCGCCGATAATGTCGAGTGCGCAGGTTTCCGAGCAGAAGATCGGCTTGCCGTCGAGTTCGCCCATCACGAGCGGGCGGATGCCCGTGGGATCGCGCGCGGCAATCAGCTTCGTGCGCGTCATTGCGAGCATCGAATAGCCGCCTTCCATCTGGCGGATGGCGTCGATGAAGCGGTCGGATGTGGAAGCGTGGCGCGAGCGGGCGATGAGGTGAAGGACGACTTCGGTATCTGACGTCGACTGACAGATCGCGCCGGTTGCAATGATCTGGCGGCGTAGCGTCAGGCCGTTGGTGAAGTTGCCGTTATGGGCAATGGCGATGCCGCCTTCTTCCAGTTCGGCGAAGAGCGGCTGGACATTGCGCATCGCCACTTCGCCAGTTGTCGAATAGCGTGTGTGTCCCATAGATATGCTGCCGGGCAGGCGGGCGAGTGTCATCGGATTGGTATAATGGTCGCCGACGAGGCCCATATGGCGCTCTTGGTGGAAGCGCTTGCCGTCGAAGGAGACGATACCGGCCGCTTCCTGCCCTCGATGCTGCAGGGCATGGAGACCGAGCGCCGTCAGCGCCGCAGCATCGTCATGTCCCAGAATTCCGAAAACGCCGCATTCTTCATGCAGCGTATCTCCGTCGAGCGGATCGTCAATCGGGAAGGAATGGGACTGGTTCATTTCTGCGGGCCTCTGCTCTCACAAGAATGGATCGGCATTTCCAGGTGCATGATAGCGGAAAAAACGCTGCTTTCCGATAACATCATGCTGAACGGCAATTGCTTTCAGAACCAGCTTGCCGGCTCTGAAACGGCTGAGGCCCGGCAGAGCGGAATGCCCGGCCGGACCTTTGGCCTTACGTCCCGCTCAAATGGCAATTGCCAGGCCGCGGGTCAAGCTAGTGAACACTGCGTCAATTCGATGGCTGCTGTGCGCCATTGTTAGGCGCGGGTGCTGCGTCTTCCGCCGGAGCCTGATCGTTGGCCGGCGCATTTTCTTCCGTCGTGCGCGCGCCACCAAGCTTCTCGGTGATGCTCTTCTGGATCATCTGCGCGAATTCATCCGGCAAGACCGCCTGCAGGCGAACGACGAGAGAATCCAGGAACGGCTTCGATTTCGCGTTATTGACCCAGCCCGGGCGGTGATCGGTATCGACCAGCCAGTTCCAGAAGGCAACGGCGACGACAAGCAGAAGTATGCCGCGCGCAGCACCGAAGAGGAAGCCCAAAGTACGGTCGAGCGCACCGATGCGGCTGTCGATGATGAAATCGGCGACCTTCATCGTGATGAAGGAAATGACGATCAGCGCGATGAGGAAGACGACGGCGGCCGAGCCGACGATCGCGATGCGGTCGTCATCCGTGTATCGCTTCGCATAAGGCACGAGATAGGGGTAGAGGTAATAAGCGGCAGCTGCCGAGCCGCCCCAGCTCGCGATCGAGAGGATTTCACGCGAAAAGCCGCGGACCATTGCCAATACGGCGGAGAAGAGCACGACGCCGATGACAATACCGTCGAAAATCGTAATGGGCATGTAAATTCCACTCCAGACTGCCGCCTTGCGGGCCGCGTCGCGCCTTGTTTGGCTGATCCTATAGCATTCCCGTTATCGGTGATGAAGGATCAAACGTCTTCTTCCACACGCTGCAATGCCCCTTTCGACCCCGCAATGCGCGCGACCAGATCCGGCAGGCTCTCGATCTCGCTCCAGCGGCCGCTGCCCTTCGGCAGATCGACGGAACCGGACGGTAGCAGAGCCGCCGAAAACCCCAGCTTTTCGGCTTCTTTAAGGCGCTGAGCGGTTTGCGCAACARGCCGGACGGCGCCCGACAGGCTGACTTCGCCGAAATAGACGCAATCGGCCGGAAGGGCAATACCGGCAAGCGACGAAACAAGGGCCGATGCGACGGCAAGATCCGCCGCCGGTTCCGAGATGCGAAAGCCGCCGGCAATGTTGAGATAGACGTCGTGCTGGCCGAGCCGGACGCCGCAATGCGCCTCCAGAACCGCAAGGATCATCGACAGCCGGGCGGAGTCCCAGCCGACGACCGCGCGCCGCGGCGTGCCGAGCGAAGTTGGGGCGACGAGCGCCTGCACCTCTACGAGCACGGGCCGCGTGCCCTCCATGCCGGCAAACACCGCCGCTCCCGGCGATTTCGAATTGCGCTCGCCGAGGAAGAGTTCGGATGGGTTGGCGACTTCGCGCAGGCCCTTGTCCGACATTTCGAAGACGCCGATCTCGTCGGTCGGCCCGAAGCGGTTCTTCACCGTGCGCAGGATGCGATAGTGGTGGCCGCGGTCGCCTTCGAAATAGAGGACGGCATCCACCATATGCTCGACGACACGTGGACCGGCGATCTGCCCGTCCTTGGTCACATGGCCGACGAGCACCATGGCGGCACCAGTCTGCTTGGCAAAGCGGATCATCGCCTGCACGCCGGTGCGTACCTGCGTCACCGTCCCCGGCGCGGATTCGGCCAGTTCGCTCCAGAGCGTCTGAATGGAGTCGATGATGACGAGATCGGCGCGCTTGCCCTCTGCCAGCGTCGCCAGAATATCCTCGACATTGGTTTCGGCCGCCAACATAACATCCGTATCGGCGGCGCTTAGTCGCTGGGCGCGCAGCCGCACCTGCGCCACCGCCTCTTCGCCCGAGACGTAGATGATCTTGTGGCCGCGCCGTGCAAGCGCCGCCGCCCCCTGCATCAGCAGCGTTGACTTGCCGATACCGGGATCGCCGCCGACGAGTACGGCCGAACCACGCACGAAGCCGCCGCCGGTCACCCGGTCGAGTTCGGAAATACCTGTCTGGATGCGCGGCGCTTCCTCGATCTCGCCTGAGAGGGCCGTCAATGCCACAGGCCGGCCTTTCTTCGGCGTCTTGGCAGGGCCGCCRCCGATGCCGCCCATCGGGTCTTCCTCGACGATGGTGTTCCATTCGCCGCAATTTTCGCATTTGCCGGCCCAACGGTTGTGTACCGCGCCGCAGCTCTGGCAGATGAATTGTGTTCTGGCCTTGGCCATCAATGACTGCTTTCGGATAAAGGGACGCAGCAAGCGCCCGAATCGGAGTTTTGCCCTAGATAATGGCTTCCAGCACCGATCAAAACTAATGATTTTCCTATCAGCGGCCGGGCTGGCAGCATCGGCACCTGTTAAAAGGATGCCTCATGCTCGATTATTCGCTCGCTCACTGGGTCGGTTTCTTCACCGCGGCGGTTCTTTTGAACATCTCGCCCGGTCCTGACATGGCCTTCATCCTCGGCCATACGATGAAGAGCGGCACTCGGGCCGGCTTCTCGGCCGTCTTCGGCATCTGGACCGGTGCTTGCATCCATGTGCTTCTCGCCGCCTTCGGCCTGTCGGCGATCCTTGCTGCCTCGGCAATCGCCTTCTCTACCGTCAAATGGGTGGGCGCGATCTATCTCGTCTGGCTCGGCATACAGGCGCTGCGCTCGAAGGGTGAGGGCGGCTTCATGCGTGCGGCCAGCGAGACGCACGGCTGGCGGCGCATCTATCGGCAGGGCGTGCTGGTCTCGTTGCTCAATCCGAAGGTGGCGATTTTCTTCCTCGCCTTCCTGCCGCAATTCGTCGTCGAGGGTGCCGGCCCGGCATGGCTGCAGCTCTCCGTCCATGGAGGACTCATCATCGTCGTCGCCGTCTTCATCGAACCGCCGCTGATCCTCGCCGGCGGCCGACTTGCCGGTCTTTTCAAGAACAATGGGAAGATCGGCCTGTGGCTCGATCGCGGCCTCGGTGCGCTGCTCGTGGCGCTTGGCGTCCGCCTCGCGCTCACGACACGCTGAGTCCTATCCTTCTTCTTCCATCTCGTATTTGCGCTCGTGGCGCAGGCCGATGCTGGTCAATATCTCGTAGCCGATCGTGCCTGCGGCCCGTGCCGCGTCGTCTACGAGGATGTTCTTGCCGAACAGCTCGATATAGTCGCCGGCGCGCACTGCGCCCTCCGGCAGTTCGGTCACGTCAAAGATTGTCTGATCCATGGTGATGCGGCCGGCAATCGGCACCTTGTGACCGGCAACGAAGCCCTGTCCGCCCTGGGGCACCGCCTGGCGCAGCGGCACGCCGCCGCTCGACTGGCTACGCATATAGCCATCGGCATAACCGGCCGAAACGATCGCCAGCCGGCTGTCGCGTGTCAGCTGCAGCGCCTGACCATAGCTGACGGATTCGCCGGCCTTGGCCGCGCGGATCTGGATAATGCGCGCCTCGGCGGTCGCAACCGGTCGCATCGGGTTTGCCATGCCGTTGACGGCCTGCCCCCCATAGAGCGCGATGCCCGGCCGGGTGAGATCGAAGTGATAATCGTCGCCGAGGAAAATGCCGCCGGAGGCCACGAGGCTTGAATCGATACCTTCATAGGCGGCGCTAACCGTGCGGAATGATTCAAGCTGTTGCTTGTTCATGGCGGAAGAATGGTCGTCGCCGCAGGCCAGATGGCTCATGACGAGCACCGGCGCAAAGCTTGCCGGTCGCGAAACGTCGTTGGCAAGCGCAATCGCCTCGTCCATCGTCAGGCCAAGCCGGTTGAAGCCGGTGTCGACGTGGAGCGCACAAGGGTAGTCGCCATAGTCGGCAAGCACCGCCATCCAGAAGGCAAGCTGCTCTTCCGAAGAGATGATCGGCACCAGATCGTTTTCGAAGAAGCGCCGCTCGGTGCCGGGCCAGATGCCGGCAAGCACGAAGATGCGCGCCTCCGGCGCAAACATGCGCAGCGTGACACCTTCATCGACGGTAGCAACGAAGAAATCCCGCGCGCCGGCAAGGTAGAGCGCCTCTCCGGCATCTTCGATCCCCATCCCATAGGCATCCGCCTTGACGACGGCGGCCGTTCGCGCCTTTCCGGAGCGGCGCGCCATATCCCGCCAATTGTCGGTCAGCGCCGTCAGATCGACGGTCAGCCGCAGGCCGGCGGAAGCGAAAAGGTCGTCGTCTTCGAAGGGAATGGAAAAATCTGTCATGAATCGCCGCGCTGAAAGGGAAAGGAAAATCGCTGCAAATACTCTAGAGAGCATTGTGGCAAAGAGAAAGCACAGCGGGCGACATACCAGCCTTTCCCACATACGATCACTTTTGTTCAAGACGGACGGTTGGCGGCGCGCTAATCTGACCGGATGCAGAACGTTTCGCAGAAAGAGGCGGCAGACGCCATGCCGCTCGCCAAGGTGGAATCGGCCCGCTTCTGGCGGGATAGCCGCTTTCGCGACATGGAATGCCTGAGCGCCAGCTTCCTGACGCATGAATATGCCCCGCATGCGCATGACACATTCAGCATTGGCGCGATCGAAAGCGGCAGCCAGATCGCCACGCTGCGCGGAAGACGGGAGGAGACCGGTCCGGGCGACCTCTATCTGATCGATCCCGGAGTGGTGCACGATGGCACTCCTGGCGGCGAGGGGTATCGCTACCGGATGATCTATCCGGATACGAAGCTCTTCATCGATATTCTGGAGGATGTCACCGGCAAAGCCTTCAACGCAACGCCATCCTTTGCTGGGGCTCTGCCGCGCGATCCGCAGCTTGCGAAAGCCTTCCACACCGCGCACAGCACGCTTGAAAGTGGCGCCGGCGCGCTGGAATCCGATGAAAGCATGTTCTCGGTGCTGGCTGCGATCTTCGCGCGTTATGGCAGCACGGTCGTCCTGCCGGTCGATACAAAGGAGCGCGGCGCTGTGGCTCGTGCCCGCGACTACCTCATCGAGAATTTCGACAGCGATCTAGGATTGGAGGAACTGGCCAAGGTAGCGGGACTAAGCCGCGCCCATCTGATCCGCGCCTTCCGCAGGGAATATCACATCACACCGCATGCCTTCCTCACCGACCGGCGTGTGCTTGTGGCCCGGCGCTTGCTCAGGGAAGGCCGCATGCCGGCCGATGTCGCCGTTGAATGCGGCTTTGCCGACCAGGCGCACTTCACCCGCCACTTCAAATCGCGCACCGGCGTCACGCCCGGTCAGTTCCGCGTCGGCTGATCACTTTCGTTCAATACAGGCTGCCATGGCTCGGCTACCTCTCCGCCATCTTGATGTGGAGATTGCCAATGTTGCAGCGAAGCCGGCCAGCCGGCGAATTTCTTGCCGGAACCCGCGCCATTTTTCCGCTGATCGTCGCGGTCCTGCCGATCGGCCTCGTCTTCGGCGCAGTCTCGGCCACCAAGGGCCTCTCGGCCCTGGAAACGACGCTGATGAGCGCGCTCGTCTTTGCCGGCGGATCGCAATTCGTGGCGATGGATATCTGGACACATCCGGCAAGCTGGATCGGCGTCGGTTTTGCGGCCTTGCTCGTCAACATCCGTCACGTGCTGATGAGCGCCTCGATCGGCACGAAGATGCAGTCCTTCTCCAGCATCAAACGTTATATCGCCATGCTCTTCCTCGCCGATGAACTCTGGGCCATGGCGGAATTCCGCGCCGGCACGGCACGGCTCACGCCCGCATGGTACGCCGGCATCGTCACGCCTTTCTATCTCACCTGGGTCGGCTCGTCGCTGACAGGTGCGCTGCTCGGCGCCTTTCTCGGCGATCCCGCGGTCATCKGTCTCGACTTCGCGTTTCCGGCCGTTTTCATCGTGCTGGTCACGGGCTTCTGGAAGGGATCGGAAACCGGCGCTGTGCTCGTCGCAAGCGGAATTGCAGCTGTCGCGGTCCACCAGTTCGTGCCGGGTGTCTGGTATATCGCAGCCGGCGCGTTGGCCGGGCTGGCAATGGCTCTCTGGAGAGGCAGGGCGAGGGAGCAGGCGGCATGACGCTCGATGTCACGACACTGCTCGCCATTTTCGCGATGGCCGCCGCAACGATCTTCACCCGTATCAGCGGCCTCGTGCTGATCCGCTACGTGGAGATTGACGAGAACAGGAGAACGGCAATCGAAGCCATTCCGCCGGCCGTGCTGATGGCTGTCATTGCCCCGACCGCTTTTGCAACCGGCTGGGCGGAAACGCTGGCATGTGTGGTGACCGCAATCGCCGCCACCCGCTTGCCGATGCTGGCCAGCGTTGTTGTCGGCGTTGCAGCAGTGGCTTTGCTGCGAGCAGCAGGGCTCTAGAAGAAATTGACGCGGAAACCCGCGTCAATGTTCCTCATACTGCGTGAAGGATGGATCGGCGAGATCGGCAAAGCGGGTGAATTCCGCCTGGAAGGCGAGCTTGACCGTACCCGTCGGTCCGTGACGCTGCTTGGCGATGATGACGTCTGCCGTGCCCTTCACCTTGTCGAACAACGCTTCCCATTCCGGATATTTCGGATCGTGGATATCGCGCGGTTCCATGTTCTTCACGTAATATTCCTCGCGGAACACGAAGAGCACGACGTCGGCGTCCTGCTCGATCGAGCCGGATTCGCGAAGGTCGGAAAGCTGCGGGCGCTTGTCTTCGCGGCTTTCAACGGCACGGGAGAGCTGGGACAGCGCGATGATCGGTACGTTCAGTTCCTTGCCGAGCGCCTTGAGGCCGGTGGTGATCTGGGTGATTTCCTGTACACGGTTCTCGTTGGATTTGCCGGAGCCGGTCATCAGCTGCACGTAGTCGACGACAAGCACGTCGAGACCGCGCTGGCGCTTGAGGCGGCGGGCGCGCGCGGCAAGCTGGGCGATCGAGATACCACCTGTCTGGTCGATGAAGAGCGGCACTTTCTGCATCATCATCGAGCAGGCGACGAGCTTTTCGAAATCGGCATCGTTGATGTCGCCGCGGCGGATCTTCGAGGAGGAGACTTCCGTCTGCTCGGAGATGATACGCGTGGCGAGCTGTTCGGACGACATTTCGAGCGAGTAGAAGCCGACAACGCCGCCGTTCTTCGCCTTCATGCCGCCATCGGACTGCACTTCACCCTCATAGGCGGCAGCGATGTTGTAGGCGATATTGGTGGCAAGCGAGGTCTTGCCCATGCCGGGACGACCGGCGAGCACGATCAAGTCCGAACGCTGCAGGCCACCCATCTTGGAATCGAGTGAATGAATGCCTGTGGAAATGCCGGAGAGGCCGCCGTCGCGTTCCTTGGCGACTGCCGCCATGTCGATGGCGAGTGCCACTGCATCGTTGAAGGCCTGGAAGCCGCCATCGTAGCGGCCGTTTTCGGCAAGCTCGAACAGGCGGCGTTCGGTGTCTTCGATCTGTGCCTGCGGCGGCATGTCGAGCGGCGCGTCATAGGCGATGTTGACGACATCCTCGCCGATGGTGATCAGCGCGCGGCGGATCGCCAGATCGTAGATCGCCCGGCCATAATCTTCCGCGTTGATGATCGTCACCGCGCCGGTAACAAGGCTTGCGAGATACTGTGAGACGGTAATGTCGCCGACCTTCTCGTCGGCCGGCAGGAAGGTCTTGACCGTGACCGGGTTGGCGATCTTGCCCATGCGGATGATGTCGCCGGCGACCTCGTAGATCTTCCGGTGCAGCGGTTCGTAAAGATGTATGGGCTTGAGGAAATCGGATACCCGGTAATAGGCGTCGTTGTTCATCAGGATGGCGCCGAGCAGCGCCTGTTCGGCCTCGATGTTGTTCGGTGCTTCGCGATAGTGCTGCTCTGCGGGAGCAACGGCGGCAATCTTTCGTGCAGCTTCGTTCATCGTCATCCGTACTGTCTTTTCCAAAACTCGGATTTGCAGGGCGGGCCGCATAAAATCAAGTGTCGCGCGGCAATAGCTTTCAAGCGGTCGTCAAATCGGCTGCGCTTTGCACGTTGTTCGACTTCTCCACAGTCGGCGGATCCGCTGAGGAGAAAATATTCTGACTGTCACTTGCGGGACACGCCACCCGCGACGACTCACTTCGTCATTCCAGCATCCGGTTATTTTAGCGTCCTTGATTAAAAGGCGCAGCAGAAAAGCCGACTTTCTTCTCAAATCTCACAAGAACAAAAAAGCCCGGCGAGAGCCGGGCTTTCGTTCTGCATGAATACAGAAATTATGCTTCGTCTTCGTCAACGCCGTCGGCTTCCGGATCGAAGAAGTCTTCCGGACGCAGGGCATCTTCGTCAACGCCGTAGATGGCGTCGACAGAAGTGAGCTCTTCGCCCTTGGACTGACGTTCGGCTTCTTCGGCCGAACGGGCAACGTTCAGCTCGACGTTGATTTCAACTTCAGCATGGAGCTGCAGCTCGACCTTGTGCAGGCCGATCGCCTTGATCGGCGTGTTGAGGTGAACCTGGTTGCGACCAACGTTGAAGCCTTCGGCAGCAAGAACGTCGATGACGTCACGGGCAGCGACAGAGCCGTAGAGCTGGCCGGTTTCGCCGGCCGAGCGTACGACGATGAAGGACTTGCCGTCGAGAACGTCGGCAACCTTCTGGGCTTCGGACTTGCGCTCCAGGTTACGGGCTTCAAGCGTTGCAYGCTCGGATTCGAAACGGGCCTTGTTGGCAGCGTTGGCGCGCAGTGCCTTGCCGAGCGGCAGGAGGTAGTTGCGTGCAAAGCCGTCGCGAACCTTCACGGTTTCGCCCATCTGGCCGAGCTTCGAGATGCGTTCGAGAAGAATGACGTCCATGGTATTTTCCTTTCTTGTTCTCAGATTTCGCTATCGGGTTGTTTGGGGGCATCAGCATCCTTGGTCGGGGTCAGGGCGATCGCCTTGCGGGTATCGGCCAGACCGAGCACGAGGATGAAAAGAGCTGGCAGCATCATGGTGGATGCCAGGTAGCAGAGGATCAGGGCCGGCAAGCGCCAGTCCTTGCCGCGGGTACGGAAATGCAGCGCGGCGAAGCCGGACATCAGGAAGCCGGCGCCGAAGGCTCCGACGACAGTGGCGCCGATCATCGCCGGAATGCCGCCCATGAAGGTGGCGGCGAGGCCGGCGAGGAAGATGAAGATCGAATTCCGGTTCATGCGCAGCGAGGAGGGAATGTCCTCGCGCGGCCGCAGGCCCTTTCCGGAAGCGGTAACGATGCGCGTCGCGATATAATAGGCGGCAAACAGCATCACCACCCAGATGCCGCCCTGCAGCGCCGGCAGCATCAGCACGACGAGCGACTTGGTCTGCGCGGTCGCGGCCGGGTCCGGAACGAATGACGGCTGCTGCTCCTGCAGCGAGCTCATCAGTACATCGACCATCTGGTCGGTGATCTCAGGCCCGTAGCCGATCATGATGCCGGTCACGATGACGGCGAAGGTGACGAGACCGCACAGATGCAGCAGGATATCCGAGAGCGGATACCAGGCGAGCAGATTGTCGGGGCCGCCGAGCTCCGAGGCCGGGCGCGCGAGATTGGCGAGATGGCTCAGCCAGCCGGCGGGCAGCAGCGTTACCAGCGTCATGACGAGCGCGAAGGATGGGGAGATGACGATCGCGCCGAGTGCGGCGGCGGTGACGACGGCCGAGATCGCGGCTGCATTGCCCCAGCCGAGGCCGACGAGCAGGATGGGAAGCGCGGAAGCGGCATAAAGCACGGCGCTGAACGACGGCTGCATGCTCGCTCCAAGCACCAGCAAGGCGGCGGTCAATCCGGCGAGTGCGCCGATCGCAAGCGTTTTTGGGTCCGGTCGTGTCAATTCGCTGTCCTGCTTCATTTAAGCAGTTAGAGGATTTCCCTGAATCACTTCGGGAGATGCCTCAACATGGGTTTTAAGGTTCCGATCCGCGCCCATCGCGGAAGGGAGGAAGCCCCGGATCCGAGGATCCGGGGCTCCGATATCAAATTAAGCTACGACGTACGGCAGCAGGCCGAGGAAGCGGGCGCGCTTGATCGCCTGGGCGAGTTCGCGCTGCTTCTTCTGGGAAACGGCGGTGATGCGGGACGGAACGATCTTGCCGCGCTCGGAAATGTAGCGCTGCAGGAGACGGACGTCTTTGTAGTCGATGCGCGGAGCGTTTGCACCGGAGAACGGGCAGGTCTTGCGACGACGATGGAACGGACGACGGACCGGAGCGGAGGAAGATTCAGACATTCTTAGATCTCCTTATACACGGTCTTCGCGGGGAGCGCGGTCAGGGCGCGGGCCACGCTGGAAGTCGCCGTCACGGCGCGGCGGACGATCGCCGAATTCGCGGCGCGGGCCACGGTCGCCGCCTTCACGCGGGCCGCGATCGTCGCGGTCGCGCTTCTGCATCATGGCAGACGGGCCGTCTTCGTGCTTTTCGACAGCGATGGTCATGTAGCGAAGAACGTCTTCGCTGATGCGCATCTGGCGTTCCATTTCCTGGATCGCAGCTGCTGGTGCATCAATGTCCATCAGGGCGTAATGAGCCTTGCGGTTCTTCTTGATGCGATAGGTGAGGGACTTGAGGCCCCAGTTTTCGATACGCCCGACTTTACCGCCGTTTGCTTCGATCACGCCCTTGTACTGTTCTACGAGGGCATCGACCTGCTGCGACGTGATATCCTGTCGGGCAAGGAATACATGTTCATAAAGAGCCATGACAGCTTTGCCTTTCTTGCGTTTGATCAGAACCCGGCATTCGGCGGCTAAGCCTCAACGACTGCTCCTGAGAGGCGACAGGCGCCTGGCAAGAAAAGCGTTTCCGAGACGGTCGAGAGCGGAGACACGGGAGGCTGGAACGCTTCCGTTCCGAACGATTTGCAAAATGCAAACCGGCCCTCCGTTCAGCCACCAGCCAGAAGACCGGGTTAACGAACAGGCGCGCTTATACGGACTTTTGAGCGAAAGGCAAGCGCATATGGCAGAAAAGCCGGTCATGCGCTTGCGAGCCAGAAGCGTCAAGACGCGGAGCGCTCACGTGATGACGCCTTTAAAGCGGCATCGGATACTGCCGGTGCACCTTCTCGATTTCGTCAAGCACATCACTGCTGAGCGCCACGTTCGTCGATCCGATATCCGTTCTCAGCTGCGCCATCGAGGTTGCGCCAATAATAACAGAAGTCATGAAGCGGCGGGTCAGGCAGAAGGCGAGCGCCATCTGGGCCGGGTCGAGGCCGTGGCGGGCGGCAATCTCCAGATAGGCCTTAGTCGGTGCTTCTTGAAGCGGCTGCAGGCGGCCGCCGAGGTCGCCGTTGATCGAGGCGCGTGTGCCCTCGGGCTTCGCACCGTTGATGTACTTGCCGCTGAGAATACCCGCAGCGAGTGGCGAATAGGCGAGCAACCCGACGTCTTCGTGATGGGATAGTTCCGCCATGTCGAGATCGAAGTGACGATAGAGGAGATTGTATTCGTTCTGGACGCTGGCGACGCGCGGCAGGTTCAGTTGCTCGGACAGCGTCACATATTTCTGCGTGCCCCAGGTCGTCTCGTTGGAGAGGCCGAAGGCGCGGATCTTGCCTTCCTTCACCAATCCGCCCACCGTTTCCAGGATATCGGTCATGTTGGCGACGGCTTTGGCGCGGTCCTGCTTAAAAGGATCGTAGTGCCAGCTCTGGCGGAAATGGAAATGGCCGCGGTTCGGCCAGTGGATCTGGTAGAGATCGACATAGTCGGTCTTCAGCCGCTTCAGACTGGCCTCAAGCGCCATACGAATGTTCTTGGCATCGGCGCCTTCGCCGCCGCGCAAATAGGAGCGGCCAGTTCCTGCAACCTTGGTGGCAAGCACGATATCCTTCCGCTTGCCGGTCTTCTCGAACCAGCTGCCGATATAGTCTTCCGTCCGGCCCTGCGTTTCGGCCGAAACCGGCGTGGTCGGATAAAGCTCGGCAGTATCGAAGAAATTGACGCCCTCCTGGACGGCGTAGTCCATCTGCTCATGGGCTTCCGCTTCGCTGTTCTGTGTGCCCCAGGTCATGGTGCCAAGGCAAATCTCGGAAACGGAAATATCTGTGCGGCCTAATTTATTGTATTTCATTGGGAACCTTGGGGGTGGGCTTGAAAAGGAAAGGCTTGGAAAGAGCTGCGCAAACTTAGGCTGGATTTGATGAAGCGCAAGAGGAAAAACCGGGCTTTAGCGCTGGTGCGAAAGGCTTTGGAGAGAATGGGCCGCCACTTGACTCTGAAAGAAAGAATGTCAATTGGAGGCGAAATGGCCCGATGGGCACTATCGAGGGACAGAATATGACCATTGCTTTCACTTTTCCCGGCCAGGGCAGCCAGGCCGTCGGCATGGGCAAAGATCTCGCCGAGAATTTCGCGGAAGCCCGCGCCGTGTTTGACGAAGTCGATGAAGCGCTCGGTGAAAAGCTTTCGGACGTGATGTTCAACGGTCCCGAGGACAAGCTGACGCTGACGGCGAATGCCCAGCCGGCGCTGATGGCCGTCTCCATGGCCGTCATCCGTGTTCTGGAAGCCAAGGGCCTCGATCTGAAGGCGAAGGTCACCTACGTCGCCGGCCATTCGCTCGGCGAATATTCCGCCCTCTGTGCCGCCGGCACTTTCTCGATATCAGACACAGCCCGCCTTCTGCGCATCCGCGGCAATGCTATGCAGGCAGCCGTACCTGTCGGCGTCGGCGCCATGGCCGCCATCATCGGCCTCCAACATGCCGACGTTCAGGCCCTCTGCGAGGAAGCTTCAGCCATCGGCTCCTGTCAGATCGCCAATGACAATGGCGGCGGTCAGCTCGTCATATCAGGCGAGAAGTCGGCTGTCGAAAAGGCCGCGGGCCTTGCGACCGACAAGGGCGCCAAGCGCGCCATCCTGCTGCCGGTCTCCGCTCCCTTCCATTCGAAGCTGATGGCGCCTGCCGCAGACGCCATGCGCGAGGCACTCGCCGGTGTGAAGAAGACCAATCCGGTCGTGCCCGTCATCGCTAATGTCCGCGCCGCTCCCGTCACTGACGCTGAGGAGATCGCCGCACTTCTCGTCGAGCAGGTCACCGGACAGGTGCGCTGGCGCGAAACGGTGGAATGGTTCGCCGCAAATGGCGTCACCACGCTCTATGAACTCGGTGCCGGCAAGGTGCTGACCGGCCTTGCGCGCCGCATCGACAAGAATATCAATGGTGTTTCTGTAAACGGCCCTGCCGATATCGACGCTGCCATTGCCGCTCTCACGGCCTGATTGCCCCACTTCATATAAGGAACGTTCCCATGT
>NZ_JBFUBG010000082.1:0-29868 GCF_056405875.1 Rhizobium sp. P1_E6
GCCCCTTTCAGATCCGCTGATCCCCTCGTCCATACCGAAAATACTTTCGCAAGAATCCGTTGATACCTGACCGACGGCGAAAGCTGTTTCGGTGCCTCTCGATAATGAAATCAATAAAATCAATGGGTTAGATTTGGCACAGAAGTTGCGAAGCTCTCTTTGTCACCGCAGGCATCGCGCCGGCGAAACGAGTTTCAAAACTGGAGAGCATGACGATGAACGGTTTCGAGAAGGAAGCATTCGTAAGGGATGCATTCGAGTTGAGCCCGCAGAACGAAGCTTTCGAGAGCGAGTTCGAATGGGGCGGCGAGGCGGAGGCCGAATGGGGCCATGAAGCCGAAACGGAATGGGGAGGCGAGGCCGAAACCGAATGGGAGGCCGAAGGAGATGGCGAGACGGAGGCTGAATGGAGCGGCGAATACGAATGGGAAGCCGAATCCGAAGCTCTCGGCGAAGCCGAGGTGATGGAACTCGCCGGTGAACTCCTCGAAGTGACCAGCGAAGCCGAACTCGATCTCTTTCTCGGCAATCTCATTAAAAGTGCCGGTCGTGCCATCGGCCAGGCGGTGAAGTCGCCTGTTGGCCAGGCGATCGGCGGGTTCCTGAAGAGCGCGGCAAAGAAGGCTATTCCCCTCGCCGGTGGCGCGCTCGGCGGTCTTGTCGGCGGTCCGCTCGGCGCGCAGATCGGTAGCGGACTTGCGTCTGCAGCCGGCAATGCGCTGGGCCTGGAGGCCGAGATGGAAGCTGAGGATCGTGAATTCGAAGGCGCCAAGAACTTTGTGCGTATGGCCGGCGATGCCGTCAACAAGGTGCTGACGTCCTCTCAGGGCGGTGATCCGACGGCAGCCGCCAAGGCGGCCGTCACGGAAGCCGCAGGCAGGTTCGCACCCGGTTTGTTGTCGGGCGCCGGCGGTGGTCGCCGCCATCATCGTCCCCAAAACGGCCGCTGGCATCGCCAGGGACACAATATCGTTATCGTCGGCATCTGATGGCCGGGAACCCTCAAAGAGGAGGCTGCGATGCCAACATCGCTCAGGCCCGCCGACGGCAATTTTCGCGCCCGCCGCAGGGCAAGGCTCTCGGGCAGCGGTCCCATGCATTGCACCGGATGCGGCGAGTCCGCGGGTCAGTGCAACTGCGGTCCGCAGGCCTCCGGCCAACACGGCACAACCTTATGGAGAAATTCGATGCATGATCTGGATCGCGTACGCCTTGAACTCGGCGCGCGGGAACGCGAGCTTGAAGCCGAACAGTTCGAATTCAACGAGATGGAGGCGTGGAGCGGCGAAGCCGAGACCGTCTTCGGCGAGATGGAGAATATGGAATTCGCCAGCGAATTGCTGGAGGTCGGCAACGAGGCCGAGCTCGAATATTTCCTTGGCGGGCTGATCAAGAAGGCGGGCCACGCGTTGGGTGGCTTCATTAAGTCGAGCGACGGCCAGGCGCTGGTCGGCATGCTCAAAAAGGCCGCTGGCAAGCTTTTGCCGCAGGCCGGCGCAGCACTCGGTGGGGCAATCGGTGGTTCCGAGGGCGCGCGCCTTGGTGGCCAGGCCGCTTCACTTGCCGGCCGTGCCTTTGGCCTTGAACTGGAGGGATTGAGCGATGAGGACCGTGAATTCGAGGTGGCGCGACGCTTCGTCGATCTTGCAGGCGAGGCGGTCAAGAACCTCGTGCAGGCTTCGCCGGGGCAGGCTCACGGCGGCAGCGCTGCCGGCGCTCTTGCGGCCGCCATCCAGGCCAGGGCACCAGGTCTCGTTTTGTCGACGCCAGGTCCACGGCACCACGGGCGCGCAAAAAGCGGCAGCTGGGTTCGGCGCGGCCACTCGATCATTCTCATTGGAGCGTAAGAGCCATGTCCGCCGCTCCCCTTGCGCATTGGATGCTGGAACAGGAGGCGAGGGCTCTGCTCACCAGGCTCG
The DNA here is from genome assembly GCF_056405875.1 of Rhizobium sp. P1_E6. NCBI lineage: Bacteria > Pseudomonadati > Pseudomonadota > Alphaproteobacteria > Hyphomicrobiales > Rhizobiaceae > Rhizobium > Rhizobium sp. P1_E6. The sequence continues at coordinate 1,920 of NZ_JBFUBG010000082.1, forward strand.
CCCGGCTCAAGCCCTTCGTGCTCAACCAGCCGATGGTGCCGGCGGCGTGTTTCCTGCCCACGGCCCAGCTCGCGATCGAACGCTTTCTCGCCAAGGGGCGCAGCGAACTGAAGGCGCGAATTCGTCAGTTCATCGTCTGGGTGAACGGCCCGGGCCGGCGGGTTCCGGCATCCGACGCACAGCAACGTTTCGTCTTTCTCAGGCTGCGCTTCAATGCGGTCCTGTCACAGCTCGATCTGTTCGACCATGTGCTCGCGCAACGCGGACAGAACGAGCTTGGCGTCTGGCTTTCGGGCCTCGACGCGGTGTCTTCCGACGCCTTGGCGCTGCCGCAATATTACAGGGCGCCTCCGGTGATCTGCTATCTCGATCGGGGCGTGGGGGCGGCGATCCGACGCGCCCGCACACGCCTGCCTGGTGGCGGTGAGAACCCGGTCTCGATCATCCGCATTCCGCGCGAGCGCATGATCAGCAGCGGTATTTCCTCGTCGCTGATCCATGAGGTGGGACATCAGGGGGCCGAACTTCTCGGACTTGTCGCCTCGCTGCGGCCAGCAATCCGCCAAAGGGCCGAACGCTCCAACGATCCGGTGGTTTGGAACCTTTGGGAGCGCTGGGTTTCCGAGGTGATCTCGGATTTCTGGTCGATCGCCCGTCTCGGGATCGTGTCGACCCTGGGTTTGATCGGTGTGGTCGGCCTGCCGCGGCCGTTCGTGTTCCGGCTCAATGTCGACGATCCGCACCCCATGCCCTGGATCCGGGTCAAGCTCAGCTGCGCCATCGGCGACGCGCTCAACCCGCATCCACAATGGCAACGCGTGGCCCGGGTCTGGGAAAGCTACTATCCGCTCGACAGGCTCTCGGGCGCCCAGCGGGACCTGATCCTTCGGCTGGAGGCAAGCCTGCCGGCTTTTGCCGAGCTCCTTGCCGGTCATCGACCGGCCTCACTCAGAGGACGATCAGTAGCCGAGGCGCTGGAGGCACATGACCGCCGCCCGGAACGACTGGGCGCCCTGTTTCAGGCGTGGCGGCGCGAACCCGCGCAAATGTACCGCGCGCCGCCATCGCTCGTCTTTGCCGCCATCGGTCAGGCAAAGGCGGACGGCCGTCTCGGCCCGGAGGACGAGAGCGAGCTGCTGGCGCGGCTCCTGACCCATTGGGCCATAGGAAGCACATTGAATGTCGTCCCGGTCTGGACTGGTTTGCCCGGCCGGCAACCGAAAACCATCCCTGCAATCTGACGCTGGAGTAACGAGCATGACATCCGTAGCCACTTCTTCGCAGACCGATTGGAACTGCCGTATCATCTATTCACCCGCGAAGCTCCATGAGGGTTTGCCGGTCGATGTTGGCGTCTTGCTGAATCACCTCGAGATCGGAGATGTGGACATAGGCACGCACCCCGAACTTTATGGTCTCTACGAATACCGGTTCACGCTTGACGGCAAAACCCTCCTCAATGACGATCAGCTGGAGTTTTTCGACAACCCGGATCAGTTCAAGGTGCCGGACGTCTTTCACGGAAAGCATGTCCTGACTGTCACGATGCGTCGGCTTAAGGATTTTCCTGCCAATATCAGGCGGCTGAAGCGCTACTCCGATCTGCCTGCACTCCCAGACATCCTGGAGAATAGCTGCGATATCGAAATCTCGGCGAGGCACGATCTGCCCACGAAGGTGGCATTGCAGCGTTCGGGGGCTTCACCGACGCCCGACCAAGCGCTTTGGGCGGCGATCCGCAATCGCACGTCGGCGATGAGTTTTCCCCGCTATCAACGCTTCATCAACACGCTGCTGGTCGACAAGGGCGGTTTCGACAAGGCGGTCCAGACGGTGGAGCGCGAACTCAGCGATCTGGACGTAGATGGAAGACGCCAGTCGCTCGGTGTGTTCGGTCCACACGCATACGGAATTCTCAAACTCGCAACCCAGGCTTTTTTGACGCTTGAAAGCGGCGTTGCGATCCGTGAACGCGATGCCTTCGGCGAAAGCGATGACATTTTCAGCGCCGAACATGAAGACGTGCGCATGGAACGGGAGGGCGTCACCGCGCGCGGTCTGGAAAGGCGCCTGCGCAGTTATCTCAGGACGTCCGACGGACAGCCCGTGGCTTTGCCCTATCTCAAACGCATCGTTCGAGCCTTCATCAGCCTGGATAGGGATGATCCGGCAAAACCGGAGACTTCGCCGTTCGGCGAAGGCATCCTGAAACACCGTTTCACCGCTCCCAGCATGCTAGAGCTGATCTGGTCCTACTGGCTGGAGGAGGGCATGCTGGTCCAGACGATCAACGCGATTGCCCTGCGATTCCAGAACCGCCGCAGTTCACCGCAAGATCCGCTGGGCGAGCTGGAATTCGATCCGCTGCGACCGCTCAACAATCTTCTCTGGGGCTATATCCAGGACGAGCACAATCGCCTCACGGTGTCGCGCCGTGCCTATGAATACCAACATCATTATGGTCTCATCCTGCAGGGCAAGGCGGTCCGCGGCATGGTTCCGGCTGATACGCGTTCCAAATTCATCGAGGCGTTCCATAATCTGCTGTATCGCGCCGGCCTGTTTTATCGGGAAGATCGCGACACGACCGTTATCGCTGATGCCTTCCCGCTGCTGAACGCGTTGAAGGAGGTTCATCTTATTCTCGCCGAAGGTGCCCATAATCAATTCGGCGATCTGACCTGGACCGCGCGCGGTGAAATGCTGATCAATCAATGGATGCTCGCACGACCCGAGACGCGCGAATTCTTGCGCGGCCGCTACATGGTACCCTATCAGGAAGGGTGGATGGGTGCGGTCGACTGCATGAAGAAGCTGCAAGGCTGGTCCGATACGTCGATCACGCATTTCCACGAGTTGGCCGTGACGGGCGAGCGCATCCTGCTGTCCATCCGTTACGGGGATTGGGTCGATATCAACAATATCGAAGAGCAGGCCAAAAACTGGGCCCGGAGCTGCAAACCCGAGATCCAGCGCTATCTGCACGGCTATCAGGCCGTCACAGGTGTCGATCTTGGCGCCGAGACGACCGAGGCGCAGGATGGCGCAGGACGGCTCACCCAACCGTCGAAGCTGCTGCAGCGACGCCTGTTGGCCCAGCACAGCGGTTCTCCAGGACGGCGGCCGGGCGGCATGCGCACGATCGGTTCGTCTGCTGCTTCGCCTGAGGAAATGCAGCCRCTGCGCCCTGCCCAGAAATATCTCGCCGAGAAGTAGGGCAGGACCATGCCCGACTTTACTTCGGCCCTTTACCTGGGCTTGACCCACGACCATGGCGCGCTGCGGCCGTGGCGGCAGCTGACAACCGGGCGCCCGGCGGCGCTCGGCTCCCTGCGGGAGGTCGAAGACCTCGAATCCGCGCTCGCCGAGTTTCTCGGCTGCGGCGCGGTTGCGATCGGCCCTTCGACATTTCACCTGTTCTGGGACCTGTTCGACATGTTTGCCGACGACATTACAATCCATAGGGATAGCGGCGCATATCCCATCGCGCACTGGGCGGCCGACGCCGTTGGCGCACGCGGAGTGCCGCAATTTGCCTTCGCCTCCCACGATCGCAGCGCGCTTCGGGCCTCGCTTGCGTTGCGGTCGGCAAACCGGAGGCCTCTCGTGCTCGTGGATGGATTGAACCCGCTCACGGGGCAGCCAGCTCCGCTACCGGACTATCTTGATCTTGTCCGACAACGCAAAGGATGGCTCGTCCTTGACGACACACAGGCAATTGGCATCCTTGGCAGACAGGCAAGTGCCGCCCGTCCCCTGGGCATCGGCGGGGCGGGCACGCCAGCATGGTTCGAGCTGGCCGACCCGCACCTCATCCGTGTCGCCTCGCTTGCCAAGGGCTTCGGGGTGCCACTTGCCCTGATCGGCGGCAGCCGCTCGCTCATCGAACGCTTCAAGGCGATCAGCAAGACGCGCGTGCACTGCAGTCCGCCCTCCCAGGCGGACATTGCAGCGGCGCGGCGAGCGTTGATGATCAACGCACGGCATGGCGAAACGCTTCGCCAGCGCTTGATCAACGTGATCTCATCGTTTCGACAGGGGCTGAGCAGCTTGGGCCTGGCGGCCCATGGCGGGTTTTTTCCGGTCCAGACCCTAATCCTGCCGGCGCGCATGAAGGCCACCGGACTGCACACGGCACTCGGCTGGTTGGGGGTTGCCACCGTTCTCCATCGTGCACGTCGGGGCGGTCGAGCCCTCGTCAGCTTCATTTTGAACGCGAGCCACGGGCTCGCAGACATAGAAGTGGGGCTTGTCGCCCTGCATCTGCTCCTCACTGCCTGCACGCGACAGAAACCAGCCTTGCAAATCCAGGAGTAACAGCCATGGACAGATTGTTGCGCTTCAATCCCGAGCCCTTCGGCCCGGAACTGGAAATGGAATATTTCGAGCACGAGTTCGAAAACGAAGCCGATATGGAGGAGGAATTCCGTGGCCGAGGCGGAAGGAGAGGTTCGATGCGGCCCGGCCCGGCGTACAGTCCTCCATCGCGCTATCGCATGACGTCTCGCATACCGTTGCGGAAATCGGGCCCCCGTCCCCAGTTTCGGACGGGGCAGGGCCGTTTCGGTGGTCAGACGGGTTCGTCCTTCCGGACACCAGGAGGTGGTTCCGGGCCATCCCGCAGAGGCGGCGCACAACAACGCCATCCGTGGGCAACGCAGCACAGCCAGCGCCATTTCGGCCGTGGCTATCACGGCTGGCGCAATCCGTGGCGGGATGRGATTATTGCCCCCACAGTCCCCTATGAAGGCGGCATGCCGTCCGATTTCGTGAGCTGGATCCAATCCAGCCTCAACGATCAGCTCGGACTTCGTCTGCCTGTCGACGGGGTCATGTCGGCGGCCACGCGCGGCGCGGTGCGCAGTTTCCAGGAGCGACAAGGACTGCCCGTCAACGGTCTCGTCGGACCCGAGACCCAGGCTGCTCTGAGACAAGGGCCGGGTGGGGCCGGCGCCACGGGTGCCCCCGGCCCGGGCGGCCCGCCTGCGGCAGAACCCGCGTCGCCGGCCCCCGACCCCTCGCCGCCTGGCTCCGCGGCGCCACCCGCCGACGGCGCAGCTCCCGGCGAACTGGAATTCGATATCGAGGCCTATCACCCGCAGCGCCGTCGCAAGCGGCCGGCGCCGAAGAAGACAAAACCCTCACCTGCTCCGGGGCCCGCACCGCTGCCGGCCGCGACGATTGCGGCCAATGCGGCAAGCATCGCCCAGAAGCAATTCGACCTCTGGGACAAGGGCAAGCTCTCCGAGACACAGCCTCGCGCCTTGCCGATGCTCCAGGACTATTGGAAGACAGGGCTCGGCATCAGCTACACCACGACGCAGCTGGCCTCTCCGGCTTTCCAGAAGGCACATTACTGGAGTGCTGCCTTCATCAGCTGGGTCATGCGCAAGGCCGGGGCCGGTAGCGCCTTCAAATATGCAGCCTCCCACTCGGTCTATTTTGCGGCTGCGCGCAAGAATCGCGCGGAAAACAACGACAATCCGTTCAAGGCCTACCGTCCGACCGAGATCGCGCCGCGACCGGGCGACCTGATCTGCAACTGGCGTGACAGGCCGGTCACCTATGACAGCGTCAAACCGGGTGATCCCGGTCATTGCGACGTGGTCGTCGCCGTCAAGCCCGATCACCTGCTGGCGATCGGCGGCAACAAGGGCCTGAACGGCACCGTGTTGATGGTCAAGGTGCCGATCGATGCAAATGGCCGCCTGAAGGGTGCCAAGTTCTACGGTATCATCCGCGCCGAAGACGCGGGCGGATCCATCAGGCCGGGACCTTCGCCCCAACCTCAGCCTTCTCCGGGACCCGGTCCGTCCGTCGTGCCGCTGCCCAGCGTCGCCGTGCCACCGGTCACGAGGACCGAGCATGTACCGCCGGGTACGACGCTCTACACCAAGATCGATCTCGCCATTGTCGACAAGTTCGGTATCAGGGCCGAGCCGATAACCGGCATCTTCGTTCCCAACGGCTTTGTCAGCGGCCGCGCCACGGACATCGTCCTCTGGCTGCACGGCCACAAGGGTGACAGCAACCGTCGGCTCACGATCGATCAATACTGGAACGCCAGCCGCGTGCCCTATGGCGCCTTCCGCGAGGGCATAAACGACAGCGATCGCAACATCGTGCTGGTCGCCCCGACGCTCGGGTCGCGTTCGGAGGCCGGGACGCTGGTGAAGGCCGGCGGACTGGACAAGTTCCTCTCTCAGGTCCTGGGGGTCTTGGGGCAGGGCGTGCCGTCTGCGCTCGGCAATCTCATTCTGGCCTGCCACAGCGGTGGCGGTTCGCCGATGCGGCGGATTGCCGGCGGTAGCGACAAGGCGCTGGCGAACCTGCGTGAATGCTGGGGGTTCGATTGCACCTATAACAGCGGCGACGACAGTTTCTGGGCTGATTGGGCCAGAAGGCGTCCGAGTGCGCGTTGCTTCATCTATTACATCAAGGGGTCGCCCACCACGAAGCTGGCCGAATCCCTGCGCAACAAAGGCGTTGCCAACGCGATCGTTCTGCCATCGAGGGATGGACGCCACAACTACGTTCCCATCACCCACTGGAAGGAGCGCCTTCAGGGAGCAGCCTTCTTGCGGACGCGCGGTTCGCCCGGTCCCGGACCATCGCCGCAGCCAGGCCCGCAGCCGGCTCCATCCGACGAACCGGATGACCTGAAATCGCTGAGTCATCCCGCATTCATCGAATTCGTCGGTGTCAGGGCTCGCAAGGCGATGGTTGCAACCGGAGTGCCGGCTTCCGTTACGGTGGCCCAGGCGATCGTCGAAACGGGCTGGGGCAAACACACGATCGGCTCGGCCAAAAATCTCTTCGGTATCAAGGGCAAGGGTCCGGCGGGCAGCGTGACCGTGCCGACCAAGGAATATGTCAACGGCCAATGGGTCACCATCCAGGCTGCCTTCGCCAGATACAACAGTTTCGAGGAAAGCATTACCGAGCACGCGCGCTTTTTCCTGCGCAACAAGCGCTATGCCAAGGCTCTCGCTGTGAAAGGCGATGCGGAGGCATTTGCGCGCGAGATCCACAAGGCTGGATATGCGACGGGCCCTGATTACGCCACCCAGCTGATCAAGATCATGCGCCAGAACAACCTCCGCCGGTTCGATAGCTAGGCCTCGATCGATGGAGCACCTGTTTGGCGATAGCGGCAGGAACCTGCCGCTATCGTTTGTCACCGATCATCCACGACATGCAACTGATCGCGCGGACTTTTTATCGCGGCGCCATCGATGCGATGACCGAAACGATCAGTTGATAGGTCTGAGGTCATCAAGTCGTCGATCTGGAAGGTCGCGCGTATGGGCTCGCCGGATCTGCAGGGCTCGATCGGTGACGCCGAGCCTTTGAGCGGCTTTTTRCAGGCTGCCATTCTCAAGGCGGGTCGCGCATCGAATGGCGCATTCTTCGGCGGCGCGTCCGATTTCCTTCAGTCCGACGCCGAGCAGAACCGCCCGCTGGATGAGGGTCTCGAATGTGTCGTCCGGCCAGTCCTGGAGCCTTGCCGGATCGACCGGGCGCTCGTTGCGCGGCACACAGCCAATGCTGATGATGCCGTCATCCGCGCAACGATACATGAGGCGGGCGATGACCTGCTGGAGGTCCCTGATATTGCCCGGATAGCTGCGTTCCATCAGGTATCGGCAGACAGCATCATCGAGCACCGGCGGGCGTTTCGTGCCGGACATCTTGCGAATGAAATAATGGGCAAGCGGGATGATGTCTTCGGTGCGCTCGCGAAGCGGCGGCAGGCGCGTCACGAAACCGGCAATGCGAAAATAAAGATCGGCGCGGAAAGTGCCCTGCTCAACCATGTCGCCAAGATCGCGATTGGTGGCACAGACCAGCCTGAAACGCGTGCGATGCCAGGTGCTGCCACCCACACGCTTATAGGCGTGCTCCTGGATGACACGCAGCAGCTGGGCCTGCAGCGCAAGCGGAAGTTCGCCGACCTCGTCGAGAAACAGCGTGCCGCCATCGGCGAGCGCGAATGCCCCCTGACGGTCGCTCAGCGCACCGGTGAAGGCGCCGCGCTCATGGCCGAAAAACTCGCTTCCGGATAGTTCCGGAACGATGGTCGAGCAATCGAGGATCACCATGTCGCGCTTTTGAGGACGTGGATCGAGGTCGTGAACAAGCCTTGCCGTCACTTCCTTGCCCGTGCCGCTTTCGCCCATCAGCAGGATCGGTGTGTCGCCGAAATGGGCGGTCTCGGCAATGTCGCGCAGAAGGCCGCGCCACTTGTGGCTATTGCCGACGACAACATTCCCTGACACGGATTTTTCAAAAAGCTGATCGACGGACAATTTTCGCTGGAAGCGGGCCTTGATCTGGGACGCGACTTTCCCGAGATCGCTCCAGTAGATGACGTCGGCTGCTCCGGCCCGGAGCAGGTCCCAGCCTTCAGCTCTGGAAGTATTGGCTGATTTCAGGACGACTGCGATGACGTAGTCCGCGTCCTTGCCAAACAGGATTTTTAATGCCCCAGCAGGAGGCGCGATAAAACACAATCCGAGTGATCCCGTATCGCTGTCATGCGCCGAGACAACCACGATGCCTTCCTTTGCCAGAGCCGCCGCGATCTGTCCTTTCAGATCGTCGGCAATCTCCCCCGAGTACTGCACCCAGCAATTCGCTTTCATGGCTATTGCTCCTGCGCGAGGGTAGGGGGATTTGTCGACCGATCGGCCCTGGTAGCGAGCGACAACGATCAGGCTTCGACGAGAGACAACCCCTTTCCGGACACGAAACAGTTCTTCGCGACAATCTGAGTCGATCAGATATGAAATGTCGTCTGCGAGGCTTTCCTGGACAGCAATAACGGCCGGTCCGCCGTTTGAGAGGCCAAGGGCGCGCAAGCCGTTCTCGCGCGCAATCAGCCGATAAGGGTCGGCCCCCGGGGAGGGGCCAGGCCTGTTCGTACGTGGGAGGCGGGTCTCGAACAGCCAGGTCACCGCAAGACCTGATCGCAATCACAGACGCTGCGCAGCACGCGTGAACCACTGGTCCAATCACGACTGTTTCGGCACGACGGCCAAATTCACGATGATGTCATTGCGAGCAATAAAGCGGCAGTACCAAGCTGCTGCTGAACAGCATACCCCTCCCAGCAGATGACAAGCCCAACCCTGACGAAGTAAACAATAAGCTGTCACGGTCAAAACGTCTACTATAGGTGGGCACTTTTCACGATTCTTCTGGAAGTCCAAAAACACCGAGCAGGTCGATCGCGGGAAAGGTCCGCGGATGGGAAGGCCGGCCACTGAATGGGGCGCTCGATCGCCTTGGCGATGTCCTCGCCTTTCTCTCTGGCCTCTATGATTGCATGGTAGGCTTTCGAAATATCCTTCAGGGGCTTCTGCGCCTCTCGAACCGACCGCGTCACGTGAGCGGCCGCCCGATTGAGGACAAGGCATCCGGCGTGAAGATTGATCGGCTTGGGATGGCCGATGCCATTCGCTGTCTCCGGGACGGTACGCTCACGGTCCGGAAGCTCGATCGCCTCGGCCGATCGATGAAGCACCGCATCAAGATTATCGCCGAGCCGGAAGCCAAGGGTGTCGGGTTGCGCTCCATCACCGAAAACATCGACACCACGACATCCAGCGGGCGCCTGGTTTTTCCATCTGTTCGGGGCATTGGCGCAGTTCGAGCGCGATCTTATCCGGGAGAGAACCCGCGCCCGCCTGCAAGCCTCAGAGAAACGAGGCCGGCGCGATGGTCGCTAGATGGTGATAACACCGGAGAAGCTCGCGAAAGCCCTTCAGTATCTGGCATCCGGCCCCAATCTTCGTGAAGCTGCCGCTCGTGTAAAGATCGGCAAGACCGTACTTTACCAGCGCTCAAGGTCGAAAATCAGCCTTGTCGAAGGTCAACTAGGCTTGGGTCACGTCGTTGACCCGACCAGCAACGGGCTCGCGGTTTGGCAAATATTAAATGATGAAGGTGTGCAGGTTGCAGTGTACTGTCGTTCGGCGTGTCCCGATTTACTCGATGGCAAGCCATCAGGTGCCATCATGATGGCAGGTGGCCAATGGCTTATATTTGGCCAAAAGGAGACCATCACAATGGCCGCATCACAACTCTCTGTCCGAAGCTCCAAGGCAAGGGATCTAGCTCACAGGCTAGCACGCCGTGAAAATCGTTCGATTGCCGAAGTGGTTGAACGCGCGCTTGAGGCCTACGAGACGCGTGAGGCGGGGCGCGAGCCTGCTTCTAGTTTTTATTCGCGTATAAATGCAGAAGCTGCCACGGACATCGATCTGGATGCTGTCATCCGTGAAAATCGTCATCCTCATCAAGGCATCGAGCTTTGATATTTCTCGATACCAACATCGTCTCCGAGAGTTTGAGAAAGGCTCCAGACGAAGCTGTCATGGCTTGGCTGGTTCGTTCGATGCCGAATTGGCCCTGCCAACTGTGACAATCGCCGAGATCGCTTTCGGTATCCAGAAGATCAGACCGGACCAACGGGCCGATCGTCTGGAACAGGGTCTTGTAGAGTGGCGTCGCGGTTTGCCGATCGGATCTTTGGGCTGACGGAAGAAGCCGCCCTCGCTTGTGGGAAATCATGGCGGAGGCGGTTCGTCGAGGACGCGCAATGTCAGCACCTGATGCAATGATCGCTGCAGTCGCCCGAGTGAATGGCGGACGGCTGGCCACACGCAATCTCAAGGGTTTCGAAACGACGGCTCTCAATCTCCTGTGCCCGTGGGATTTCTGATCGTCCTGTCACGCATTGCCCGCAAATATCCCGATATCCGCATGCATATCGAAAGCGGCACCACCGATGACATCATCCGCCATATCGAGGCAGGCCGCATCAATCTCGGCTTCATAAGGCCGGTGGAGAATATCGGCTCCTTGCGCTTCTTCTCGATTGCCCATGAGCGCTACCTACTGGCGGTCGCCAAGGAGAGCCCGCTGTCACTCAAGAGCGAGATCGATCTCGAGGATCTGCGCTCCKAGAAGATCATCTCCTTTTCCCGTCAGAACCTCTCCTACAGCGAGCGCTATTTTGCGGAAAAGTTCGAGGAGCATGATCTGACCGACAATGTCACCTATACCTGCGACAACACCTTCTCGCTGGTGTCGTTGGTGTCAGCCGGTCTTGGCATCGGCTTCGTGCCGGAATGGACGCAGGAACTGCCGAACCGCGGGTTCGAGCTGAAGAAGGTGAGGGGGATCGATTTCAAGATCGGGCTCGGTGTCGCCTGGAACAGGGAGGACCCGACTGCCTCGCGAGACGATATCATCGATATCGCCAGGTCGCTGGTGCGGCCGGGCAGGTGAGGGCAGCAAACATTCATGCAGGCGATACGGTTCCACTGCCGAATTGTGGGCATATCCTGGCGACACCCTCGAAAGCATAGGGTCGCCGCAATGCACCGAAATGCTAAGCTCCAAACCGGTTTCCTTTCGCATGGAGATGACATGCAGAAACGATTGGAGCTCATTCTTAAAGTTTTGAGGTCTGCCCGACCGATTGCCGAGAAGAACCCGATGCATGGCAGAGTGGTCGAACGCATCGACAAGGCAATCCGTCAGGCCGAGAGCCTGCTGAAGGCGGCGAGTGGCGGCGACCAACCAAAGCACAAGTCTGGCACAGTTTGCCTGCACGATTGGTTCGGTCAGACGCGGCACGAGAGTGAGGCCGGCGGTGCCGGGCCCTGTCTGATAGAAGAGCCGAGCTCCGGGAACAATCCGGTCAGCCCGTCAACTCCGCTGTGGTGCCGTGCTGTGCCGATGAGATAAATTCCCTGACAGCGCCGAGATCGCTGACTTCGGGATGCGCAATGAGATACTCGCTTGCCGCGACTGATGCACCGGCGATCTTCAGCCCGACCAGACGCTCGTCGTTGCCGAGTTCCTTGTCGAGAACAATCCCGAGGCCGAGGTCGTTGGCGACGGCTTCCTTGACCGCCTCCCGGCTTGCCAGCACCAATTCCTGACGGATGCGGATGTTCTTGTCGGCAAGGGCGCGCTCGAAAATCTGTCGCGTCATCGAGCCCGCCTCGCGCAGGATGAAGGGCTCGTCCTGGAGTTCATCGATTCCGATCGCATCTCGCCCACTCCATCGATGATCGGCCGGCACGACGACCAGGACCTCCTGCCCCACCAGGCGATGGCAGTAGAGATCGTCGCGGGGCTCGGTCAGGGTCACGACGGCGACATCGACGCGCTGCTGGGACACGAGATCGAGCAGGGTGCTGGTATTCGACATGCGCGTCTCGATATGGATGCCCGGCCTAGTGATGCGGAACCTGCGGATAAGCGGCATTGCGACATGCGGGCTGCAGAGCCCGATGGTCAGATGCCCCGCGCGGAGTTCCTTGCCCCCTTCGATCCTGGCGGCGACATCTTCCAATCCCTTGATAATCTGATGGATATGCGGAAGCAGATCGACACCATCGGGCGTCAGCTCCACGCCAGAGCCGCGCCGGTGAAACAGTCTGTTGCCGATCGCCTCTTCAAGCGCCCGCACATGCTGAGTAACCGCAGGCTGGCTGACGCTGAGCGCCTGGGCGGCGGCGGAAAAAGTGCCGTGCTGAGCGACGGCGTAGAAGGCTCGCAGCTGCGAAAAATTCATCGTGGGATATCCATCGTCAAATAAGTGTCACTTAATTCATGCATCTTAACTATAGATCAAACTTATAACAGCTCGGCAACTCCCGGGCATTTCGAATTTCCACCGTCTCGCCAAAAATATTGGAGAACCGACATGAACACACTCAAATTTGCCGCGGCGGGTGCCGTCGCTCTTCTGTTCTCGGCGCAGGCCGAAGCCCGCGACCTCGTCATCTATAACGCCTCTGAAAATGTCAGCAACGCGCTGACGGCCGCCTTCAGCGCCAAATATCCCGACATCAAGCTTCAGGTCGTTTCCGGATCGACGGGGCCGATCGCCCAGCGCGCCATCGCCGAAATGGGCAACCCCCAGGCCGACCTCATCTATCTCGTCAACAGCGATGCGCTCGAGCAGCTGAAGAACGCCGGCGCCTTCGAACCCTACAAGGCTGCGGGCACCGACATCAGAGACAGTTTCCGCGATCCGGATAATTTCTATACCCGCTACTTCGCAACAACGATGTGTATGGTGGTCAATCGCGACCGTCTTGCCGAAAAGCATCTGCCGATGCCGACGACCTGGGAAGACCTGATCAAGCCGGTCTACAAGAAGGAAATCTCGCTTCCGTCGCCGATGAAGTCCGGCACGGGTGGCGCGATCCTGACGACCTTTGTCGATGCGTTCGGCTGGCCTTTCGTCGAAAACCTCAACGAGAATGTCTACCAATATTCCGACGGCGGTTCGGGCGGCGCCCAGCTTGCCGGGACGGGCGAGGTGACGATCGGGCTTTCCTACGACACGACCTGCTATGCGACCAAGTCCGCCGGACGTCCTGTCGAGATCGTCTTCGGCCGGATCACGCCGAATACCAGCGAGGGCGGCGGACTTCTCGCCGGTGCTCCGCATCCGGACGAGGCCAAGCTCTTCCTCGATTTCATGGCTAGCAAGGATGCGGCCGAAGTCCTCGGCAAACTGGTCGGCGCGACCGCCGTGCCGGGATATGGTCTCGTCGATCTCGATCAGGTCAGCACCTGGACGATGCGCCGTCCGGTCAACATGGATGAGTTCCGCAAGGAATTTTCCGCTCGCTTCCTGAATGGCGGCTGATGCTTCAGCGCGCCGATCATATTGCCAGCCAGCGACCCGTCGATAGAGACGGGCCGCACCTGGTCGTGGAAGGTCTTGCCAAGCGCTTCGGTGGCTTTACCGCTGTCAACCGCGTCGATCTTGAGATCGGGCTTGGCGAATTCGTCACGCTGCTTGGAGATTCCGGCTGCGGCAAGACCACGCTCTTGCGCATGATCGCGGGCTTTGCCGCACCGGACGGTGGCAGGATCCTGCGCCACGGTGAGGATGTCACCTATCTGGCGCCCGCTGCGCGTCGCATGGGCTTCGTCTTCCAGTCCTACGCGCTCTTTCCGACCAAGACCGCCGAGCAGAACATTGCCTTTGCCCCCCGCATGGCCGGTCGTCCGCGCGGCGAAATCCGTAAACGGGTGAGGGAGCTCGCCGAAATAGTCGAAATCGACCGGTTGCTCGACCGCTACCCGCACGAGATGTCCGGCGGCCAACAGCAGCGCGTGGCGCTTGCCAGAGCGCTTGCAGCCGAGCCGGAAATCCTGCTCCTCGATGAACCGATGTCAGCACTCGATGCCCGTATTCGCGCCAAGCTCCGGGCCGAGCTTCGCGGTTTGGTTGATCGGCTGGGGATCACGACGCTCTACGTGACGCATGACCAGGAGGAGGCGCTCGCCATGTCCGATCGGGTCGCCGTCATGCGTGCCGGGCGCATCGAACAGATCGGCACACCGAACGAAATCTACCATCGGCCGGTCTCGCGCTTCGTCGCCGACTTCATCGGCGTGTCGAATACTCTCAATGGCACGGCTGCCAAGGGCGGTTTTGCCGTCAATAACGCCTTGTGGCATTTTGCCCTTCCAGACGGCATCGCAGACGGTGAGACCCTCACCATCATGATCCGCCCCGAGCATATGCTGCCATGTGGGTTCGATGATCCCGGTGCGGTTTGCGGCACGGTCGAAGGCGTCACCTTTCTCGGCTCGACGTTGCGTGTCCTCATTAATTGCCCGGACAATCTGAAGCTCATCGCCGAGCAGCCCTCGACATCGGCTTGGGCCGGTCTTCAGCGCCATGCTGCAATTGCCGTCAAGCCCGATCTTGCGCAGCTCGTTCTCCTCGATCGGCCGATCTCATGAACAGACATCTATTGCGCCGCCTTCCAGGAATTGCGGCAGCCGTGACCGTCATGCTGTTGCTGCTGACCTTCATCGTCGTGCCTGTCACGCTGGTGCTCATCAAGAGCTTTGACAATTCCGGTCCCTTGCCGCCCTGGCGTCTCGCCGAAATGACGCAGGATGCCATCGCCCTCTTGCCGCCTGACAGACGGCAGGCGGCAATCGACAAATGGGTCGCCGACGCGACGCAGGCCGAACGTGTCAAGGCGACTGCGACCGCCTACGAGCTTGCCGGCGCCAAAATTACCTGGCGCGCGGATCAGCCCTTCGACCAGCAGCAGGCAGCGATCGAGCAGGCTTTCTCGAGCCTCTCGCCGTCCGACCGGGCGGCTGTTGAAACCGCCTTTCCGGTCGCCCAGATCATGCTGCACAAGCGCATAGCGCTTGCCTTTGCCGTGCGCGACAAGATGGCACCTTCCGAATTCGATCTTTTGCGCACCGCCAAAGCCGCGCGCTACGGGCTCGACAACTATGTTGGCGTCCTCGCCGATCCCTATCTGCGCAAGGCCGCCCTCAACAGCCTCTGGCTGGCCGCGGTTTCCGTCCTCTTCACGGTCTCGATCGCCTATGCGATCGCCTACGGGCTCAATCGCGGCGGCATCGCCCGGCCCGCCCTCACACGAACAATACTCTTGCTGCCGCTGGTCGCCCCGCCAGTGCTGGTGGCGACTGCGACCACCATGCTCTTCGGTCGGCGCGGGCTCATCACCTTTACCCTGCTCGACCAGACGCTCGGTCTGACCGACGCGGACGCCTTCAATCTCTATGGACCCTTCGGCATCGTCATAGCCCAGACGCTATCCTTCCTGCCAACGACGCTGATCGTTCTCGACAATGTCATGCGGCGCCAGGACGGGCGGCTGGAGGAGGCGGCCATGATGCTCGGCGCCGGCCGGCTGGCGCTGTTTTTCAATGTCACCTTCCCGCTGAGCTGGCCCGGCCTGAAGCGGGCGATCGTGCTCGTCTTCATCCAGAGCCTGACGGATTTCGGCAATCCGATGATCCTCGGACGCGATACGCCAGTTCTTGCCGGCGTCATCTACGACCAGATCACCGGTTTCCAGAATACGCCGCTCGCCTCGGCGATCTGCCTCTGGCTGATCGTCCCGTCGCTCATCTTCTATCTGGCGCTCGAGCAGATCGGCCGACGCAAGCGCTATGTCAGCGCCGATGCGGGCACGCCAGCCGAAGTATTTCAGCCGATCCTCGTCAGGGCAGGTCTTACAGGGCTTGCGGGTGTTTTCTGCGTGCTCATCCTCTCCATCTATGGCGTCGTCATCTTGGGCTCTGTGACGCGTATCTGGGGCGTCGACTGGAGCTTCACGCTTGCCTACTTCACGCCGGAAGGGATCGGATCCGGTTTTGCCGGCACCAATTACGGATCGGCAAGCGGCGGTCTTGAACAGGTCTGGAACAGTGTGCGGATCGCGGCTGTTGCCGCGCCGATCGGCGGGCTGCTTGCACTTGTGATCGGTTATGTTGCCGAAAGGATGCGCGCGCCCTTCGGAGATATGATCGCCTTCCAGGCGATGATCCCGGCAATCCTTCCGGGCATCATCTTCGGCGTCGGTTATATCATCGCCTTCAACGCACCTTTCGGCATCAAGGCGCTGTCGCTGTCCGGCACGCAGGCGATCCTCATCATCAACATCATGTTCGGCAATCTCTATGTCGGCGTGCTGGCTGCGCGTGCCGCATTGCAGCGCATTGATCAGGCGGTCGACGAGGCAGCGGAGAGCCTGGGCGCCGGCATGATCAGACGCTTCTACGAGGTGACGCTGCCGATGCTGCGCATCGCAGCTCTCCTCGGCGTACTCTACGTCTTCGTCGATGGCCTGACGACGCTGTCGTCGATCATCTTCCTCGTCAGCGGCAACGTCCAGCTTGCATCGGTCGCGATCTTCAATGCGGCGCAGGATTCCAGCTATGGCTATGCGGCCGCAAAGAGCGTCGGCCTGCTCGCCGTCTCGGTTCTGGCCATGGGGACCGTCTGGTGGATCGAGAAAAGCACGCGGCGCGCACAGGGGCTGGCAGCCGATCCTGCCGCAGACAAACGATACGGCACGCAATTGACAGTGACCGGCATGGGAGGAACCTTTTGATGGACCACGAACACGATGACAACGGTCCTTCGGCCAATGCCGTATTCGTTGCGCGTGACGCCGACAGTTTCTTCCATCAGGAGGGATCGAGCCCCTGTCTTGCGACGCTGAAGCGGGTTTCCGGCGTCTGGATCGAGGATCTTGACGGCAGGCGCTTTATCGACCTGCATGGCAATACGACGCACCATATCGGTCACGCCAATCCGGAGCTTGTCGCCGCACTCAAAGCGCAGCTTGACACATTGCCGTTTGCGCCGCGCCGGTACACGAACGAACCGGCGACCTTGCTGGCCGAACGTCTTGTCGGGCAATGGCCTGGCGGCAGGGCCAAGGTCCTGTTGGCGACCGGCGGCTCGGATGCGATCGAAATCGCCATCAAGCTCGCCCGTGTCGCCACCGGACGCAGTGCTACCATTTCGCTGGAAGGCTCCTATCACGGTCATGGGTTCGGTTCCTTCGGACTGTCGCGCGCCAACCCCGATCCTCGCCTTGGCAGTTTCCTGCCTGATCGGGTGCATATTCGCCCCTACTGGCGCGAGGGCGGTGCCGACGCAATGATTTCGGATCTGAGAGCCGCTCTGGAGGAGACGGACGGTGGCATAGCAGCGGTGATCGCCGAGCCCATGCGGTCCAATTGTCAGGTGCCACCAGATGGCCTCTGGCCCGAGGTACGCAGACTTTGCGATGCGGCCGGCGCCAGGCTGATCTTTGACGAAATCCCGTCGGGCCTTGGCAAGACCGGCACCTTCTTTGCCTTCGAGCAGTTCGGAACGATCCCGGACATCGTGGTGCTCGGAAAGGCGCTTGGGGGAGGCATATTGCCGATCGCAGCGGTTATTGCGGATAAAGCGCTCGATATCGCACCCGAACTTTCTCTCGGACATTACACACATGAGAAAAACCCGATGACGACAAGGGCTGCCTTGACCACCGTCGACATCATCCTTCGAGATCGTCTGGCCGATCGAGCTGCCCATCTTGAACATGTGGTGCGCGCTCGTGTCTCAGATCTGGCACTCATTGAACCATCGCTTTTGGGTGTAAGGGRCAGGGGACTTCTGCTGGCGCTGGAAATTGATCGATCGCAGCTCGACGCGGATGATGGCGGGCTTGTCGACACGCTCCTCGAGCACGGGGTTTCGACGACGATGAAGGGCGCCAACGCGATCGGCTTTTCGCCTCCATTGACGATCTCGGATGACGAACTGGAAATGGCTTTGCACAAAATCGTGTCGAGCCTGCGCGGACTTCGGCTAGGCCATCTCTGATTGATGTCGCGGCGGCATCATCGAGACCGGCCCGAAACCGTGGGACAGTCGGTCCCGCGTTTCCTTCGGATCGCTGCTTCTGCCGCTACTTTTCCTCACGCCCGCACGTGACCCGCAGGACCGCAGCGAGCTTTTCGGCAACGCTCTCGAGGCGGCGCTCATCGGTCCCTCTCCTAGGCTCCGCGCCATCCATGCGATGTCAGCCGGTACATAACCCTATCTTGCCGCCCTCGACGGGAATAAAAACCGCCCCTCCGACTTCAAGCGCAAGACGCAACTGAGCTTCGGTGGCACGATGGACATCATGCCGGCCACCTTCAAAGTCCCTGATGGTGCTGCGCGATACGCCCGCGCGTTCGGCAAGGTCCGTTTGTGTCCAATCCAGGAGACCGCGTGCAGCGYGGCACAACTCCGGTGTCAAAATCGTTGTCCCGCTTGCTTGACCCATCGCTCAGAGTCGCCCATATTGGTTGATATAAGCCATATAGAGCAACAAAGCCCCGATTGCTAGACGGCAGTTGAACAGTTGCCCCAAGCGATGGGTACCGATTTTCTGGAGGATTGAGGCATTGGGATAACAGCCGAACCATTTTTGATTGTCGTTCTGCTGCTTCTGCCTTTCGTCGGAAGTCTCCTCTCCATTCTCTTACTCAAGACGACTTCGCCACGCCTGCCTGCAGGTTTGGCAGCTATCGTCGTCACCGCTTTGTTGCTGCTCACAGGAAGCTTGTATCCGGCGGTCGCAGACGGCGGGGTAGTGCGGTTTCGCGCCGAATGGCTGCCGCAGTTCGGCCTGGACTTCGCGTTGCGCATGGATGGTTTTGCATGGATTTTCACCATGCTTGTCACCGCAATCGGCCTTCTCGTGGTGCTTTATGCGCGCTACTACATGTCCGAGGAGGATCCGGTTCCACGGTTCTTCTCGTTCCTTCTTGCTTTCATGGGGGCCATGCTCGGCATTGTCGTCTCGGGCAATGTGATCCTGCTGTCCGTGTTCTGGGAACTGACCAGCATCTTCTCGTTCTTGCTCATCAGCTATTGGCACAATAATGCCAATGCCCGCGATGGCGCCAGAATGGCACTCACGATTACCGGGATTGGCGGCTTTTGCTTGTTGATCGGCTTTATTCTGCTCGGCAACGTGGTTGGCAGCTATGACGTCGACAAGATACTCGATTCCGGCGACATCGTTCGCAGTCATCCTCTCTATCTGCCAACGCTGATTTTCATATTGCTAGGCGCTTTGACAAAGAGCGCGCAGTTTCCATTCCATTTTTGGCTTCCCAACGCCATGGCTGCCCCGACGCCGGTTTCGGCCTTCCTTCACTCGGCGACCATGGTCAAAGCCGGTGTGTTCCTGTTGGTGCGTTTCTGGCCGGTGCTTTCGGGGACGTACGAATGGTTCTGGATCGTCGGCGTCGCCGGGATCTCAACCCTGCTGCTGGGCGCATATTTTGCGCTGTTCCAGCGCGACTTGAAAGGCCTCTTGGCCTATTCGACCATCAGCCATCTTGGATTGATCGTGACACTGCTGAGCCTCGGCAGCCCATTGGCGACCGTGGCCGCCATCTTCCATATGCTCAATCACGCGACCTTCAAGGCGTCGCTCTTCATGGCAGCGGGCATCATAGATCACGAGACCGGCACACGCGACATGCGCAAGCTCAGCGGTCTCTTCCGCTTCATGCCCTTCACAGCGACCTTGGCGATCGTGGCAAGTGCCGCAATGGCTGGCGTGCCCCTCCTCAACGGGTTCCTGTCCAAGGAAATGTTCTTTGCCGAGGCGGTGGAGACCCATGCCGATTCGATCCTCGACCGTATTCTTCCCTATGTCGCGACCCTCGCCGGTGCCTTCAGCGTGGCCTATTCGCTGCGGTTCATTCACACGGTTTTCTTTGGTCCGCCGCCGACCGATCTGCCGGTCAACCGTCCCCACGAGCCACCCAGATGGATGCGGTTTCCGGTCGAGTTCCTCGTCATCGTCTGTCTGATCGTTGGCATCATTCCGGCAATATCGATTGGTCCGTTTCTTCACAGCGCCGTGGTCAGCGTGCTCGGGACGGCTACGCCCGAATACAGCCTGGCGATCTGGCATGGCGTCAACCTTCCGCTCATAATGAGCGCGATCGCACTCGTCGGTGGTGCGCTCATCTATTTTTTGCTGAAGGATTACCTCAATCGTTGCGATGACGGTCCGCCGCTGTTTCGCAGGCTCAAGGGGCAACGGGTCTTCGAGCGCGTAATTGTCGAACTATCCTGGCGATGGGCGCGCCTCGCCGAGGGGCGCTTGGGCACGCGCAAGCTGCAACCCCAGCTGCGCTGGCTGATCGTGGCTGGTTTTGCCGCAGGCACGTTGCCGCTCTATCTGAGTGGCTTCGAAAGCCGTCCAGTTACTTACGCGAGCGTCGATCCCGCCTTCACGGCGATCTGGATCATTGGCGTGTGCCTTGCGCTTGGCACAGCGTATACGGCGAAATACCACCGTCTGGCCGCACTGGTGATGCTCGGCGGTGTCGGTCTCGTCGTCTGCATCACGTTCATTTGGCTTTCGGCGCCCGATCTCGCGATCACCCAGTTGCTCGTCGAAATCGTCACGACCGTCCTGATCCTGCTCGGCCTGCGCTGGCTGCCCAAACGGACTGAGGGTTTTGGCGAGGCGATGACGTTGAGAGCACGGTTTCGCCGGTTTCGTGACCTTGCACTGGCCGTTCTCTGCGGCGTCGCCATGTCCTTCGCCGCCTACGCCGTGATGACGACGCCGGTCCCGGACGCGATTGCCAACTACTTTTTGGAGAATGCTTATTCCGAGGGTGGTGGCCGCAACGTCGTCAATGTCATTCTGGTGGATTTCCGTGGTTTCGATACGTTGGGAGAGATCGCCGTTCTCGGTGTCGTTGCGCTCACCGTCTACGGGCTGTTGCGCCGTTTCCGGCCTGCCGAAGACAGCATGAGGGCGCCGGAGCAGCAGCAAGCGCAAAACCGCTTTGACGAGGAGCGGCCAGAGCGGTCTGCCGGCGATACCGTGCGCGACTATCTGCTGGTGCCATCGGTCATCATGCAGTGGCTTTTTCCAGTCATCATCACCTTCTCAGTCTACCTCTTCATCCGCGGACACGATTTGCCGGGCGGCGGCTTTTCGGCAGGCCTGACGCTGTCGATCGGCTTTCTGCTGCAGTATCTGGCGGGAGGAACACGCTGGGCAGAGGATCGCATCCGCATCCTGCCGCTCCGCTGGATGGGCGCGGGACTGCTGACCGCCGTTGCAACCGGGGTCGGGGCTTGGTTCCTTGGTTATCCGTTCCTGACTTCGCACTCCCGCTACCTCGATCTGCCGCTGATCGGAAAAGTGCCCGCGGCCACTGCGCTGCTCTTTGATCTGGGCGTCTTCTGCCTTGTCGTCGGATCGACGGTGCTCATTCTTGTCGCACTCGCACACCAATCCTTGCGCATCAACCGGCTGCGGATGATCGACGCGGCGAAATCGGAGGAGGCGTGATGGAACTGATCCTGTCGATTGCCATAGGGGTGATGACCAGTTGTGGTGTCTGGCTTATCTTGCGCCCGCGAACCTACCAGGTGATCGTCGGCCTTTCACTGCTTTCATACGCGGTCAACCTGTTCATCTTCGGGGTCGGCGGCGTCAAGGCAAACGTCCCGCCTATTCTTACTGACGATGCGGCGGGCCCTCTGGCCGATCCGGTTCCACAGGCTCTGGTTCTGACCGCTATCGTCATCGGCTTTGCGACAACCGCCTTGTTTCTGGTCGTACTTCTGGCGTCGCGCGGTCTGACGGGCAGCGACCATGTCGACGGGAGAAATGAGCCGCGATGAATGCCTGGGCCCACCATCTGATCATTGCTCCGGTACTCGTACCACTGGTCGCCAGCGCATTGTTGCTGCTCGTCGACGAGCGTCAACGGTTAGCCAAGGCGATGATCAGTCTTGCATCGACCTTCGTTCTGACGGCCATCGCCATTTGCCTGTTTCGCATTGAAAGCGGCCCAAACGCCTTCGACGGCATCTATCTGCTCGGTAACTGGGCGGCCCCTTTCGGTATCGTCCTGGTACTTGACGGACTGTCGGCACTGATGCTGCTTTTGACGGCGTTGCTGGCCGTTCCTGCGCTGATCTTCTCGCTCGCACGTTGGCACGCGGTCGGCGCGCATTTCCACAGCATGTTCCAGATCCTGTTGGTCGGCGTCAATGGTGCCTTCCTCACCGRTGATCTGTTCAATTTATTCGTGTTCTTTGAGATCATGCTGGCGGCGTCCTATGGTCTGCTGCTGCATGGTTCCGGTCCGCTTCGGGTCAAGGCGGGCCTGCACTACATCGCCGTCAACCTTGTGGCAGCCCTGTTGTTCCTCATCGGTGTGAGTCTGATTTACGGCACGGCCGGGACCCTCAATATGGCGGACCTTGCAGCGCGCATTCCCGAAATGGAGCGCGATCGCCGTATGCTCATGGAGGCAGGAGCGGCGATCTTGGGCGTAGTCTTCCTCATCAAGGCGGGGATGTGGCCGCTCTGTTTCTGGCTGCCGACAGCATATAGTGCGGCGTCAGCTCCAGTGGCTGGAATGTTTGCCATCATGAGCAAGCTCGGGATTTACATAATCCTGCGCCTGACRATGCTTCTGTTCGGAGAGGGGCCGCTGGCCGGCTTTGGCGCCATCGTGCTCCTATACGGTGGTGTGGCGACGCTTGTCTTCGGGACGATCGGCGTGCTGGCATCCCAGGCGCTCGGCCGGCTCGCGGGGTTTTCCGTACTCGTCTCGTCGGGCACCCTGTTGATGGTCCTCGGTATCAATGACGGCGCCGTATCATCCGGTGCGCTCCTTTATCTCGTCAGTTCAACACTGACGATCAGTGCCTTCTTCATGCTGATCGAACTTGTCGAGCGCGGACAGGACGCCGGCGCCAACGTCCTTGCGGTAACGATGGAAGCCTACGGGGACGCCGAC
Source organism: Rhizobium sp. P1_E6 (assembly GCF_056405875.1). Lineage (NCBI taxonomy): Bacteria > Pseudomonadati > Pseudomonadota > Alphaproteobacteria > Hyphomicrobiales > Rhizobiaceae > Rhizobium > Rhizobium sp. P1_E6. The sequence continues at coordinate 25,074 of NZ_JBFUBG010000082.1, forward strand.
GAGCAAACCCCCGATGAAGAAGAGGGTGTGACGATGCCCGGGACGATGGCGATACTGGGCATTTGCTTTGCTGCCTGCGGGATCCTGCTGTCCGGTCTGCCGCCGCTTTCCGGTTTCATAGCCAAATTTGCAATGCTGTCGTCAATGATGGGCACGGGTGCGATCGGGGTGCCGCCGACCGCGGCAATCTGGACACTGATCGTGCTCGTCATCCTCTCCGGTATCGCGGCGCTGATTTCCATGACGCGCGCCGGCATTCGTACCTTCTGGAGCTCGATCGAAGGCACGGTTCCGCGTGTCCTTGTGATCGAGATCGTCCCCGTGCTGTTTTTGCTGGTGCTCACCCTTGTCTTGACCGTGCAAGCTGGGCCGGTCCTGCAATATATGGACGTAACCATTCGCACGCTGAGCAAGCCTGCAAACTATATCGATGCGGTCCACAATGCGCTACAGGTCCCGGGCTATCGGGGCCTGGCGGCGCCCGGAACGGAGAGCAACTGATGCTGCCTTATCCCGTTCTTTCGCTGTCGCTACTCGTCATGTGGCTGTTGCTCAACGGCTTTACGCTCGGTCATCTTATTCTGGGTATCTTCGTCGCCGTGTTCGCCAGTTGGGCGATGGCGTCCTTGCGTCCGCAAAAGCCGCGATTGGTGAAGTGGTACCTGCTGCCCAAACTTTTTCTCGTCGTACTCTACGACATCGCCAAATCCAACATTGCGGTCGCGGGCATTATTATCCGGAGCGATTCGCGCCAGCACGATCCGGGATTTCTGACCATTCATCTCGAAATGAGAAGCCCGTTCGCGTTGGCCGTTCTTGCAGTGATCCTGACGAGCACGCCGGGATCTGCCTGGCTTGAATACGATTCCAACGAGAATTCCGTCCTTCTCCATGTCCTCGATCTGCAGAACGAGACCGTGTGGCGAGACACGATCAAAAATCGATATGAGAAGCTGCTGATGGAGATCTTCGCGTGAGCGCAATTATCTTGTTCAGCGCCGTTTCGATCGCTCAGTTGATGCTGGTCGCGTCGATGGCGATTGTTTCGGTGCGCATGGTCATCGGGCCTCGCGCTCAAGATCGGATTGTCGGTCTCGACACCTTTTACATCAACGCCATGCTGTTGCTTGTGACTTTTGGCGTCGGCACGGGTCGCGTCGTCTATTTCGAAGCGGCATTGGTGATCGGGATTTTGGGGTTTGTCTCCTCCGTCGCGCTGGCCAAGTTTTTGATGCGGGGTGAGGTGATAGAATGACTGCGGCTGCAGATATCCCGTTGTGGGCGGCCATCTTTGTCGCCTTCTTTCTTCTCGGTGGCGCTTCCCTGGCATTGATCGGAGCGATAGGCTTCCTGCGCCTCCCGACATTTTATGAACGTATTCACGCRCCAACGCTCGCAACCAGTTGGGGGATCGGCGGGATCATGCTCGCCTCGATGATCTTCTTCTCAGTCGGTTCAGGACGACTTGAGGCTCACGAGATCCTGATCGGGATTTTTGTAACGGCGACGACGCCGATCACTCTGATGATGCTTGCGCGTGCTGCTCTTTACCGTGATCGTGTCGAGAATGATGAAAAGGCGCCGCCAAAACGGATCGACCAGGTTGCTGCAAGAAAACAAAGCAGCAAGGGAGAGACTTAAACCTCCTCGGCCCCATCCTAATGGCCACAAGCGCGATTTTCCATGCACGTTGACGGCTGCGGCACCACTGAGCCGTCGTCGCATCGGCAGCGATTATCCGGCTATATTCGCCAGAAGAGTTTTTGGAGAAGGTTAACGGTATCGGGTCGACGATGTCGGCCGAACCGTTGCAGACCTCAAGGGATCGCTGACTTTCGCGATCGCGGGGACGTCGAGGCGCTGGGAGCACGTGCTTTCGGAAGGTTTGACACCATCATGGCAACCGATCATGCTAGCAATGTCTTGAGCACCTCAGTCAGTAAGATGACCCAACTCAGAGGCGCAGGGCGGTTATTGACAGCAAATCCAAACCTGACAGCGCTCGGGGCTTCGATATCAGTTGCCTTTGAATGCCGTTTGTCAAAGATCGAGTTTTGTAGTCAGGGCAGCGTGCCATCCGAAGGTGACGCCACCGCTAGCCACCCATTGAAACCGTCGAACCTTGCTGCGTATTAAGGCCAACAGGATGGTCACGAGTTCGAACCCTATCAAGGCGTGAGAGACGACTGCGCATGGCGAAATGAGCAGATCCTTTCTCCGTCGGCCTTGAGGACATCGCGTTAGCTCTTCAGCTTCGCAGCCTTGACCAACGGCTGATCCATTTAGAGCTCGGAAAGGAAGCCATCAATATGAAGGGCATCGAAGTAAGTGCGAGGATCGTGTTAACCGTGATCTTTCCGTCGATCTTGCCGTCCTCGTTGACGTCCACTCGACGAATTCGGCGTCGAATTAAAGACCGATCTGGCCCTCGATGCAGCTTAAACTCTAGCCCGCCAGCAAATCCCAAGCCTCTCCGGCTGCTCAAAGACGTCGCAAAGCAGGTGCAACAGATTTGGAGACGCCAAACCACCGAGCCATTCGCTGTAAACTGGTTCTGAAATTTGAACAGACTGGTTCTATGCCAGCCGAGAAATGAACATTACAACGATCGCGTCAGCCAACAAGGGGATCGAAAAGTCCGGCTGTCACACCAACTGGGAGATCGTTGTCATGAACAGAAGAAGCTTTCTGAAAACTGCCGCGGCAACTACCATCGGCGGGACATTCGTTTCATTTGGAAACGCGCAGGCATCGGACGTTGGTGTCCGCATCCAGTATGACTGGCTGATCGGAAACGGCCAACTCGGGGATATCGTCGCCCAGAAGAAAGGCTTCTTTAAGGACGAGGGGCTCGATGTGACCTTCGGTCCTGGCGGGCCGAATGCCCAGACAGTACCTCCTGTCCTGGCTGGCCAGGCTCAGATGGGCGAGCTTTCGTCGACGGCGCAGTTTTTTACGGCATTCGAGGCCGGACGTCCGTTGATGCTGTTTGCGAGCGGTCTCCGGTATTCGCCATACGCCTATGTTTCGCTTCCGAAGTCTCCGATCCGCATGGCAAAAGATCTGGTGGGCAAGACAGTCGCGATCAATCCTAACGGTCGCTATCTGCTCGATCTGATCATGGCCCAGAACAAATTGGACCGGAACAGCGTCAAAGTAGTGACTATGGGCGCTGATATGACGCCCCTCCTGGCGGGTCAAGTCGATGCCGTCACAGGTTTCCTCACGAACACAAAGGCATTGTCTGTTCTGGGTCCGGACATCATCACCTTGATCCCCGCCAAAATCGGCGCGCCGAATTATGCCAACTCCTATTTCACGTCGGCGGAGGCTTATCCTGCGCAGAAAGAAAACCTGGTGAAGTTCGTTCGCGCCCTCTCAAAGGGCTGGGCCTGGGCCTACGAGAACCGCCGCGCTGCAGTGGATATCATGTGCGACGCATATCCGGCACTCGATCGACAGGTCGAGTATCAGACCGTCGACCTCATCGCCTCGCTGTCGTTCGATGAGACCACCAGGGAGCATGGCTGGGGCTGGCACTCTCGCGAACAATTGCAAAAGCAGGTGGATCTCTTCCGTGAGATCGGAAAATTCCCGGGCAAGGTCCCCGTTCTTGATGAATGCGTGACCTGGGAGATCCTCGAGCGCACCGCAGACACGCGGGCGAAACTAGGCTGAAAAACATGACAACCAAGCAAGCGATAGACATCGCAGACCTCTCGATGTCTTTTGGACAGGTCTGCGCTTTCCAAGACGTCACCTTGAACGCTGAAGCAGGTCGGTTCATCGTGCTGATCGGGCCGTCAGGCTGTGGAAAATCCACCCTGTTGCGCAACATCGCAGACCTCCTCGATAGCACGAACGGCAAAATCGAGGTGTTCGGCGCAAGTCCGAAAGAGGCCCGCCAGAAGCGGCGGTTCTCATTCGTATTCCAGGAGTCAACTCTTCTTCCGTGGCGTACGGCTCTTGAAAACGTGTCATTGCCGCTTCAGGTCGGCGGCTGGTCGCGCTTGAAGAGGCCCTCCCGCGATCCGCGCGAGCTCCTCGCCATGGTCGGCCTGAAAGGCCGTGAAAATGCATACCCTTGGCAACTTTCGGGGGGACAGCGCCAGCGTGTGGCAATCGCGCGCGCATTGGTAACGCAGCCCGAAATTCTTTTGATGGACGAACCGTTCGGGGCATTGGACGAGATCACCCGCGATGGCTTGAACGATGAGCTTCTCAAGATCTGGCGGGAAACCGGCACAACGGTTGTTTTCGTCACACATAGCCTGACGGAGGCCGCACTGCTCGGCGAAACCGTGGTGGTCATGGGTGCTCATCCGGGCAGAATCGTCGAAGAAATCGATCTTGACGATTGCAAGCCGAACAACACCATTGATCGCACTTCAACTGAATTTTTCCAGATTACCTCGCGCCTCCGCACCGTCCTGGAAAAGGCACATGGCTCAGGAGATCATCATTGAAGAACTCATTGACATGGGCATGGCCGCTGATCGGCCTGATTTCCCTCATCGCCCTTTGGCAGGCAATCATCACCGGCTTCGAGGTGAAGCCGTTCATTGCTCCCGATCCCTTAACCGTGGCTCACGCTCTTTGGGATCAAAAGGCCCTGCTTTGGGACAACATTCGTCCAACTGCTGCTGAGGCATTGGCGGGTTTCGCGGTCGGCAACACCATCGGCTTTCTCCTCGCAACCATGTTCGTGCACAGTCGCTTGATCCGCAGCATCTATTTCCCTGTGGTCGTTCTGTTCAACACGATTCCGATCATCGCGCTGTCTCCCGTGCTGATC
>NZ_JBFUBG010000083.1:0-29219 GCF_056405875.1 Rhizobium sp. P1_E6
GGTGTAGTTGCGCGCCTTCGACACTTCCCTGCTGACATCGAGACGCGGCAGAACCTTTTCGCCGAAACGATAGGCYTCCTCAAGCAGGGGCATGCCGGAAAGAATAAAGGTTTCCACGCCAGCCTTCTGATAGGCCTCTAGCGTACGCAGCACGGTATCCGGTGAGCCGACAATTGCCGTCCCGGGGCCGGGCCGCACGAGACCGATGCCGGCCCAGAGGTTCGGGGCGACTTCGAGATCACGCAGGTTGGCTGGCTTCAGGCCTCCATGCAGAGCCGTCATGCGCTGCTGGCCGACGGAATCGCTGCGGGCGATGAAGCGCTGATTGGCGGCAATTGCGGCATCGTCCATGCGGCTGTAGAGGTCGGCGGCAGCTTCCCACGCCTTCTCGTCGGTATCGCGGACGATCACGTAGAGGCGGATGCCATATTCGAGCTCACGCTCGTAGTGGGCCGCACGCGCCTTCACGGCCTCTACCTTGTCCTTGATCTGGTCGGGCGTTTCGCCCCAGGAAAGATAGGTATCGACGTGCTTTGCCGCGACATCGAGCGCCTTCTCGGAGGAGCCGCCGAACCAGAGCGGCGGCGGGGCGATGCTTTCGCCAACGGGCAAGGCAAGCTTGGCGCCGTCGGTGGAAAAGTACTTGCCCTGATGGGTAACGCTTTCGCCGGCAAAGAGACGATGCCAGAGCTGCAGATATTCATCCGCCATGTCGTAGCGTTGGTCATGCGGCAGCATCATGCCGTAAGCGCCGAGCATCTTGGCGTCGCCGGAAACGACATTGATCAGCAGACGCCCGCGGGCAAATTCCTGGAAAGTCGCTGCCATCTTGGCAAGCAGCGTCGGCGCGACGAGCCCCGGATGAATAGCGACGAGGAAACGCAGCCTTTCGGTATAGGAGAGCAGCGCACTTGCCAGCACCCAGACATCGTGAGCACCGGTCGCAAACAGCGCACCGGTATAACCCAGGTGGTCATAGGCCTGGGCGAGTTGCTTGTAATAGCCGTAATCGACCTGACGGGAGCCTTCCGGCTGCCACGGATAAGCGCCGTCAGGCGCGCACATATACCAGAAGACGTTCATCCCCGGCTCCTCACTTCGTTGCTTCCAGCGGCCCGACAATGGCGACCGCGCGATCAAAATGGCCATGGCGGAAAAGCGTGTCTGCCTCTTCCTGCTGCTCGGCAAGCACTGCTGCATCGATCGGCACGACCGAGAAATCGCGCGAGCGCACCACCCGCTCCCAGGCTTCGGCATCGGTGCCGCTGCGGTCGTTTTCCGCCAGAAGATGAGCCGCCCTCACCGGGTCCGCAGTAATCTCGCGGCCAACCCGGGCAAGCTCCGAGGCGATACCGGCGATTTCGGCGGGAGAGAGCCCGATGCGAGCAAGGCTCCAGAACAGCGACCGATTGGGAATGGTCGCGCCGCAATGGACGATGAGGCGGAGATCGGTGCGGCCGATCGCCTTCTCCAGCCGCGGAGACATGGCAACCCAGGCATCCACCCTGCCCTCAAGCAATTCCGTCAGGGAATCCCGCGTGCCGCTTTCGATGCGTTCGACGTCCTCAAGCGCAAGGCCCTCACCCTCAAGGCTGCGGGCCAGCAGATAGGTATGAAACGAACCGTCGATCAGCGAAATTTTGCGCCCCGCAAGATCGGCAACGGAGCCGATATCACTGGCGGCACGCACGAAGATCGCGCCATTGGCAGGTCGGGGCGCGGATGCGGCGACATATTCGACACCGAGGCCACGGGCATCCGCCTCGATCGGTGGCGTCGAGCCCGTTCCGCCGAAATGGATGGCGCCGCTTTCGAGCAAGGACGCTGTATCACGACCTTCACTATAGGGAACGAAGATGGGATCGAGACCCGCAAAGGCACCGGGCCAGACGCTGGCGAGCCGCAGGTGGAGATTGTAGGGGTGAACGCCGATTCTCATCTTCATTCCGCTCAAGAATTGTCATTGCATTCAATCTACTTTTTTATAAATTGATGGCGAGAAATGTCGTCCCGAGAAGCGGCATGAAACCAAATCAAAAACCTATAAAATCTACCGATAATAAAATCTTCTGCCGCAACCATCCCTGTCGGTAGGCTCGKCATTGAAATTTCGACGAGCTCACTTTACTTTTTTGTAGAACAAAAGAGGTGGCCATGACCAAGCCCGTATCATCGAGGGTCTGCCGAAGCGTCGGCGAAGCGAGCGAACTTCTGAAGCTAATCGCCAATGCGAACCGGCTGGCGATCGTCTGTTACCTGATGGAAACCGAAGCGTCCGTTTCGGCGCTGGAGGAAGAACTCGGGATCCGCCAGCCGACGCTTTCGCAGCAACTTACGGAATTGCGCGAAGCCGGTGTCATCGAAGGACGCCGCGAGGGCAAGGCAATCGTCTATCGCGTCGTCGATCCGAACGTCGAAACCATTGTCCACGCGTTGCGGGACATGTTCTCCGGCCTCGACGACGTCACCGGCCGTTTCGGCATGGCAAAATTGCCGGTCGATGAAGTGATGTTCGACTGACCGTCCAGATGATCGATTTCTATACCTGGATTACGCCGAACGGCCTGAAGATATCGATTGCGCTCGAGGAATTCGGCCTTCCCTACAAGACCCACACGATCGATATCACCAGAGGCGATCAGTTTTCCGCCGGCTACTTGGCGATCAATCCCGGCAGCAAGATCCCAGCCATCGTCGACCACGAGACCGGCATCACGCTTGCCGAATCCGGAGCTATTCTCCTCTATCTCGCCGAAAAGACCGGCCGGTTCCTGCCGCGCGAAGGCGCTGCGCGCCATCACACCATCGAATGGCTGATGTGGCAGATGGGCGGCTTCGGCCCGACACTCGGCCATGCGCACTATTTTCTGACCTACAATGAAGGCCGCGCACCCTTCGCCGAGGCGCTTTTCCGCCGGGACACCATCAGGCTCTATGAAACGCTCGACGCACGGCTGGATGGCCGGGAGCACCTCGTCGATGACTATTCCATCGCCGACATGGCCGTCTGGCCCTGGGTCTCGCGCTTTATGCGCCACAAGATCGACCTCAGCGACTTCCCGAATGTTCGCCGATGGTATCTGCAGCTTGCCGCCCGGCCGCAGGTGAAACGCGGCTACGAAGTGCCGCATTTCACCGGCCCGGTTCCGCTGCCAGGTCTCTAATCGCCAAAATTGTTGGCCGTCAGCCTATCGCGTGAAAAGCAGCCGCATGCGCGCCACGATGCCCTTGAAGCCGGATATAGACGTCGCTCTCAGATGGCGGGCGACGACACCCGCATCGACCTGTGCTCCGAAATGGCAGGAGCAGACGAGCCCGTGCAGCTGTCGATCGTTAAGATCGAAGAAGCTCTGGGCATCCCCATAGGTATCGCCCTCAAGACCCGCGGCACGCAGAACCGGATCGGCATAGGCTACGGATATGGGCGAGCCGGCGATCCTCATCATCATCCGCTGGTCGCGGGGCAGATATTCGGTTTCCCGAAGGGTAACGAGCGAACGCGCGGAATCGCCTTCCAGGAGCGCCGCCCACCGGTCCAAGCGCTCTGCGCGAGACAGTTGTGGAGTGGTACGGCTGACCTTGGCTATAGCCTTAAGCTGATCGACTGCGTATTGTTCCATGGCGGYCTCCTATTTGGAAAATAGACTGCACGCCCCCAATCTGAAGGTTGATACCAACTGCGCTGCCTGTCCAATCACGTTTGGAGAATCTTGCCTCCCAGACGCAGGCGAAATCACGCCCATTCAGGCAAATTCGCTTTGTCTTGCAAAGGTGCGCGGATGGGCGACATGTTTCCTGACGATGTTGTCCTTGCTGTCGAGCTCCTCCAGGAGAACATCGTAGGTCCAGAGATCGGCTAGGTGTTGCAGGACGAGCTTCAGATCCTCCTCTTCCAGGAACTCGTCATTGCTGGCCCGGTGCTGCAACAGCAATCTGCGGTCGCCGGCCAGATCGACGTCGACGATTTCGATAGCCGGGTCGGTGTGGCCTATGTCGTAGCCGCGGGAGAGCTGCCGGCGGATGCGTCGATAACCGCGCTCGTCATGGATCGCCGAAACCAGAATACCTTCCTGAACCTCCGGATCATCGTGGAGCTGGAACATGCGCCACCGCCGCATGAGGCTCGGGCTCAGGAACTGGCTGACGAAGCTCTCGTCGCGATAATTGGCCCAGATATCGCGCAGGACGGCCATATGATCGCCCCGCCCGGCGATATCGGGAAACCATTCGCGGTCTTCCCCGGTCGGCTCCGTCACGATGCGCTCGATATCCTGCATCATCGCAAAACCCAGCGCATAGGGATTGAAGCCCGAGAAACGCCGATCGTCGTACATCGGCTGGAAGACGACATTCGTATGCGATTTCAGAAATTCGAAATAGTTGCCGTCGCTGAGCTGCCCGCGCTCGTGCAGGCGCTGCATGATCTTGTAATGGACGTAGGTGGCGGTTCCCTCGTTCATCACCTTGGTCTGGCGCTGTGGATGAAAATACTGGGCGACGTGGCGCACGATGCGCAATATCTCCCGCTGCCAGGAATGGAGCCGGGGCGCCGATTTTTCGAGGAAGTAGAGGATATTGTCCTGCGGCAAGCCAAGAGCCGCACGTCTGCGCTCCAAATCGCGGTCGGATTTGCTGCGCTTGAGACCAGCGGGCACGGTGCGCCAGAGATCGTTGAAGATCTTCTCCTCGTGAGCGCGACGCTCCTGTAGCCGCTTTTCCTCCAGCCTGAGATCCACCGTTGTCTTGCCGGCATAGCGGTGCACGCCGTGGGACATCAGCGCATGGGCGGCATCGAGCGTGCGTTCGACGGCCACTTCGCCATATCGTTCTTCGCAGCGGGAAATATAGCTCTTGGCGAAGTCGAGATAATCGAGGATGCCCTCGGCATCGGTCCAGAGCTTGAACAGATAGTTGTTCTTGAAGAAGTGGTTATGGCCGAACGCGGCGTGTGCAATAACCAGCGTCTGCATGGTCGCCGTGTTCTCCTCCATCAGATAGGAGATGCAGGGCGAACTGTTGATGACGATCTCATAAGCGAGGTCGCGCATCCCGCGGCGGTAGAAGGCTTCGTGATGAGCAAAATGCTTGCCGAAGGACCAGTGGCGATAGAAGAGCGGCATGCCCGTCGAGGAATAGGCATCGAGCATCTGTTCCGATGTGATGACCTCGATCTGGTTCGGATAGACATCGAGTCCCAGTTCGCCGAGAGCAATATCTTCACAGGCGTCATGAATGCGCTGCAGGGTGGGGAAATCCCAGTCCGCGCCTTCAAACAGCAGCTTTTCCTTATGCCGAGTGCTGGTCTTCATGGCGTAGCCCCTGCCTTGGCGGTTTTCTTCTGAAACAGGTCATGGAAGACCGGAAAGATCTCGTTCTTGCGGCAGACCTTGCGCATGGCAAGCGGAAGCCCGTCGGACCGGATCTCATTGTAAAGCGCCCAAAGAGGCGATCTCGAAATCGAGGAATCGCCGCCTTCCTCACCAACCTCGATATAGGCGAAATATTGGCAGACAGGCAGAATTTCCTGCTGCAGGAGTTGGCCGGTCAGAGCGCCGTCGGAATAAGAATTATCGCCATCCGAAGCCTGCGCCGCATAGATATTCCACTCAGTGGCATCGAAGCGCGCGGCAACGATCGAGCGCATCGCGGCAAGTGCGCTGGATACCAGCGTGCCGCCTGTCGCCGGGCTGTAGAAGAAGGTTTCCTCATCGACTTCCTCGGCCTTTTCCGTATGCCGGATGAAGACGATCTCCACCTTTTCATAGCGCTGCGACAGGAAGAGATAGAGAAGCAGGTAAAAGCGCTTGGCGAGATCCTTCATATGCTCGCTCATGGAACCGGACACGTCCATGAGGCAGAACATCACCGCCTTCACGACAGGTTTCGGCGTGTTTTCAAATCGCCGATAGCGCACGTCCAGCGGATCGATATAGGGGATGCGCTTGCTCTTGATGGTCAGCGTTTTCAGCTTCTCTTCCAGGGCAAGACGCTCCTCCGCGTCGTCGCATTCGTCGATCTGCTTCTGGAGCGCTTCTATTTCCTCTGCCTTCGGCCGGTGAAGTGCCAGGCGCCGCATCATGGCAAGGCGTGTGGTGCGCCCGACGGCTATATTGGAAGGAGAACCGGAGACGGAAAAACCGGCCCTTTGCGGCGTCACTTCCTCGGTCTCGCTCAGCCTGCGCTTGGCGAGGTCAGGCAATTCCAGATCCTCTAGGAAGAYGTTGAGAAATTCCTGCCGGGTAAGCACGAAGCGGAAGCCGTCTTCGCCATCGCCTTCCCCCGCCTCTGACGAACGTCCGCCGCCTGAAGCCGGCGGACGCCTGATGAAATCGCCCTCGACGAATTTCTGGTTGCCCGGAAGGATGCGATCCTGAATTCCCCCTCCGCCCCGGTGAAGGCCCGGTTCGGCCATGCCGCCTATCGGAAGAGTGACCTCGCCCCCATCAAGCACATCGCGAATGGAGCGGTTCTGCAAAGATTGTTTTACCGCTTGCCCGACGGCGTCCTTGGCACGCCGTAGAAACCGTTGTCGATTTTCTAGACTTTTACCGCGCGGATTAAGCCGCCGGTCAATGATGTGCATGTTTGCTCCTACATGGGTACTCGCTCGGACAACCTACCTAACTCGCCTGCTTGACGCGCATGTACCACTCCACCAGCCGGCGAACCTGCCGTTCGGTATAATCCCGCGCCACCATGCGCGAGACGAATTCACTGTGTTTCTTTTCGGTTTCGCTATCCTTCTTCGACCCGAAGGAAATGACCGGCAACAGATCCTCGACCTGCGAAAACATTCGCTTTTCGATCACTTCCCGAATTTTTTCATAACTCGTCCAGGATGGGTTCCTGCCGCCATTGGCGGCGCGCGACCTGAGGCAGAACTTGACGATCTCGTTGCGGAAGTCCTTTGGGTTGGCGATACCCGCCGGCTTTTCGATCTTCGTCAATTCCTGGTTCAGAAGTTCGCGGTCGAGCATCTGCCCGGTATCCGGATCCTTGAAATCGGTGTCCTCGATCCAGGCATCGGCATAGTCGACGTAACGATCGAAGAGATTCTGACCATAGTCGGAATAGGATTCCAGATAGGCCTTCTGAATCTCGTTGCCGATGAATTCCGCATAGCGCGGTGCCAGTTCTGCCTTGATGAACTCCATGTAGCGCTTTTCCGTCTCCTCGGAAAACTGCTCGCGGCGGATAGCCTGTTCCAGGACATACATCAGATGCACCGGATCGGCACCGATATCCGTCGTGTCGTGGTTGAATGTCGACGCTAGAACCTTAAAGGCAAAACGTGTCGATATTCCGTCCATGCCCTCGTCGACGCCGGCAGCATCCCGATATTCCTGCACGCTTCTGGCGCGCGGATCGGTTTCCTTCAGGCTTTCGCCGTCATAGGCACGCATCTTCGAAAAGAGATTTGAATTCTCGTGCTTGCGAAGTCGTGACAGGACCGAGAAACGGGCAAGCATTTCCAATGTCGCCGGAGCACATGGCGCACTCGCAAGTTCCGACCCTTCGATCAGCTTCTCGTAGATCTTCTGCTCCTCCATGGCCCTGAGGCAGTAGGGAACCTTGATGACGCAAATGCGGTCGATGAAGGCTTCATTGTTCTTGTTGGCCTTGAAGCTCTGCCATTCCGCTTCGTTCGAATGGGCAAGGATGATGCCCGAGAACGGGATCGCACCAATATTCTCGGTGCCCATGTAATTGCTTTCCTGCGTCGCCGTCAGCAGCGGATGCAGCATCTTGATCGGCGCCTTGAACATTTCGACGAATTCCAGCACGCCCTGATTGGCGCGGTTGAGACCGCCGGAATAGCTGTAGGCATCGGGGTCGTTCTGCGAATAGTGCTCAAGCTTGCGGATATCGACCTTGCCGACCAGCGATGAGACGTCCTGGTTGTTCTCATCACCCGGTTCGGTCTTGGCGATCGCGATCTGGCGAAGTCGGGACGGCTGGATTTTCACGACGCGGAAGCGTGAGATATCGCCGTCGAACTCGTCGAGGCGCTTGAGGCACCATGGGCTCATCAAGCCGCTGAGGCGGCGGGTTGGAATGCCGTATTGCTCTAGCAACAACGGCCCCATGGTCAGGGGATCGAAGAGGTTGAGGGGGCTTTCGAAGACCGGGCTCAAGTCGTCACCGGCCTTCAGCACATAGATGGGATTGATCTCCATGAGCTGCTTCAGGCGCTCGGCAAGCGAAGACTTACCGCCGCCGACAGGGCCGAGCAGATAAAGGATCTGCTTGCGCTCTTCGAGGCCCTGGGCAGCGTGGCGGAAGAAGGATACGATCCGCTCGATCGTCTCTTCCATCCCGAAGAAGCCTGCAAAGGCCGGATAGGTTCGGATGGTCCTGTTCATGAAGACCCTGCCGAGCCTCGAATCCTTTGCTGTATCGATGATTTCTGGTTCGCCAATTGCGTCGAGGAGGCGCTCGGTGGCATTGGCATAGGCCATCGGATCTTTCTTGCATAATGCCAGATAGTCCGCGACAGACATGTCCGTCTCGCGGCGAGACTCATAGTTACGCGTGAACGCATCGAATAGGGAATTGGTCAGCATAGGCCCTCCTATAAAGGTCTGCCTCAGCGATTTTCGCCTTCGCTAAGTAAGATGGTGCGCCAATGTTACGAAAGATCAAGGGCTCCCGAGACGGAAATAAGACGTGGCTGCCATTCCGGCATCGCTACACAAAAAAGTGCGGGCAGCCCGTCGATTTGATCTCTGAAAATTTACCGGCTCTATAGCTTTGAATCTGCGCCAGGAGTATTATTCGCGCGCGGTTTTGCGAGAATGCCAATCCACTGTCATTCCAATGACGTGAACACGTGACGCCCTGAATAAGCACAATCTGATTCGCCGCTGGCCTGTGCGCTTGTTAGAAGACCCTGCCGAAAAAGACAATATTAGATAGAAATCAATCCGTCGGCACAACCTATAGAATTTGCGACCGTGCCTCGTTTGAGATGGCTAACTCTGTTGCGACCTGTTCGGCTTGCGTGCGGATATCGGGCACGGCGGTGATTTCCCAGAACTGACCGGCCGTCAGAGCGCCGACGGCATAGAGGTTCGTTTGCACCACACCCTCAGAATTCAACGCCTTCGAATTCCGGTCGACAGAGATTCCGAGGCCAAGCGGATCGGCGGCGACGAAGCCTTGCCGGCGCATCTCCTGCAATAGCGGCGAATGCGYCAGCCCGGCACGTTCCATACCGGTGCAATTGACGATCCAATCCACATTAAGGATATCGATCCTACTGCTTCCTCTCTTGCGATATTCGATATCAATCCCTTCGCCGGCGTCGGTGAGCGTTTTGAGATAGCCGGCGTGAAATGCGATGACGCCCTGGTGTCTCAAACGCTGAAAACTGTCATAAATGTCCGGCGCTACGCGATGACGGTAGACATTCCACCATGGCAGGGCATGCCGCAGAAAGCGCGACCGCTCCGCGGGTGCAAGACCTTGCCAGATCGCCTGCGTTCTCGGCCGCAGCCCATCCATGACGCTTCGCCATGGAGTTCCGGATCGGACCTGCCTCCGGATCCCTCGCAGGATCTGGCTAAGCGTCGCTGTCTTTGTATCGATCTCGACGATTGCTGGCGGTTTGGGATCGCGCGCATGTCCGTGCGGTGCAAGTCCGCGTCGCGAGAGAACATCGATATGACCGCGATGTCCGTGTGAGCGAAGCCCAAGAACCTGATCGATCATGGTAAGGCCCGAACCCAGGATACAGACGCGGTCCTGCGGACCGACCCGTGTCAGCCAGGACAGGCGCCAGGGATTGTCAATGACATGCGAACGCGTACCAAGACTGAGACCTGTAACATCGACAGGCAATTTCGCATTGCCCAATCCGAGACAGAGTACGACCTGGCGACCGGCGATTTCCCCGCCGTGTTCCAGCAGGAAGCCGAGCGCGCCCGTATAGCGTTCGACACAGCCTGTGGCCTTGGACCTGATGAAATCGACGCGGCAACGGGCTTGATGCCGCAGGAGATCTGCGAGCGTGTCCCTGACATAAAGGCCATAATCGCTGCGCGAGGCAAAATCGGCATCCCGCGACGGCCGGTTCTTGCGACCAAGCCATTCCACGAAGTCGGCTGGTCTGTCCGTAAAGAGGCTCATTCGCGCTGCCGGAACGTTCAGGCGGTGGAGATGCATTTCGGTGCGATAGGCCGTGCCTCTGCCGAAGCCCGGATCGTCACCGATGACGGCGATGGACGCCGTCGGCGGAAGTTTCCGGACAAGATTGCAGACGACTGCTATCGCAGAGAAGCCGGAACCGACGACAACAACATCATAAATCAAGCGTTCATTCCATGATTGGCCGCATGAGCACTGATCAATCTAGCGCAGGACGACGAGTTGTCACGGTCCGAAGCATCGCCGCTTCAAGTGTTTATTCCGGGCCCGTTTTCCGCTGCTGGCAAATGCCGGCATCTCAGCCATCCGCCTTCGAAGGGCTGAAAGCTGCCCGTTCGATACCATGGCGCTGCAGCTTGTCATAAAAGGTCTTGCGCGGGATGCCGAGTGTTTCGATGGTCCGGCGTACGTCGCCCTCATTGCGGATCAGTGTCTCGCGGATGATATCTGCCTCATAGCGATCGATCCTCGCCGGCAGAGGCAGGAAGGCCTGTTTGTCCTCTCCCCCGTTTTGCTCGGGCTCCGCCGGCGTAGTTTCAAGGCCAAGCACGAATCGCTCGGCAAAATGCGAGAGCTCGCGCACATTTCCCGGCCAATCATGCCCTTTCAGATGACGATGCAGTTCTGGCAAAGCCGGGGGCACCGGACGCCTGAAGCGGTTGGCGGCGCGTTCGGTGAAGTGGGCAAAGAGAAGCGGGATATCATCGCGCCGGTCCCGCAAGGGTGGGATGCTGATCGTCACGACATTGAGGCGATAGTAGAGATCCTCACGAAAATCACCGCGTTCACGCGGATTGCCGAGATCGACCTTGGAGGCGGCCACGACACGCAAGTCGACGGGCCGGACCTCGTTGGTGCCAAGCGGCATGACTTCGCGCATTTCCAGCACACGCAGCATCTGCACCTGTGCGGAAGCCGGCATGCTCTCAATTTCGTCGAGGAAGAGCGTCCCGCCGCTCGAATGTTCGATGCGGCCGATGCGCTTCTTCTGGGCGCCGGTGAATGCACCCGCCTCGTGGCCGAAGAGCTCGCTTTCGATCACCGTTTCTGGCAGGGCGCCGCAGTTCAGCGCCACAAAATTGCCCTTTGCCCGGCGGCTCCAGCGGTGCAGCAGGCTCGCCACCACCTCCTTGCCGCTGCCGGTTTCGCCGGTTACCAGCACGTCGACATCCGTGTCGGCGATCTGCCGGAGCGTCCGTCGCAGGCGCTCCATGGCCGGTGTCTGGCCGATCAGTGGCAGGTCTCCCTGGGCCTGTTCGGCTGCCTCGCGAAGCGAGCGATTGTCGAGCACGAGCCCGCGCTTTTCAGCCGCCCGATGCACGCTCTGCGCCAGCCGATCCGCGGCGAAGGGCTTGGTGATGAAATCATAGACGCCATCSTGGATCGCCTTTACGGCCATCGGGATATCGCCGTGCCCGGTGATCAGGATCACCGGCAGGTCTTGGTCCAGTTGCCGTATGCGGTCGAAGAGTTGCAGCCCGTCGACCTGGGGCATGCGGATATCGGACACGACGACACCGGAGAATTCCGGATTCAGCTCCTTCAATGCTTCCGTAGCGGCAGAAAAGGTCGAAACGGAGAAACCGGCAAGCTCCAGCGTCTGCTTCGTCGCCTTCAGGAGATCCTTGTCGTCATCGATAAGGAAGACCGGGATCATATCGCTCATGCCTGTGCTTTCTGCAGATGGATAGTAAAGCGTGTGCCGCACGCATTGCTTTCGACGTCGATGCGGCCACCGTAGTCGGAAACGATATCCTTGGAGATGACCAGCCCGAGGCCGAGGCCCTGTTCCTTCGAGGTGTTGAAGGGCGAAAAGAGTGAGCCGAGGATGTCTTCCGATATGCCGGGACCGTTGTCTGCGACAGTCACCGCCACCGCGCTGTCCGTCTCCTCGCAGAAGATATCGACCTTTGCTCCCTCCCTGCCGTCCAGCGCTTCCAGTGCATTCTGGAAGAGGTTGATCAGCACCTGCTCCAGACGGATGCGGTTTCCACTCACCTTCAGATCGGCCGGCGGCAGCCTGATATCAAGCGCGTCGAGCCGGCCGGCAAAACGGCTACGTAGCAACACGAGCGCGCCTTCGATAACGGCCCGCAGTTCCACTGGCTCCGCCGCAGTCCGACCCTTGCGGGCAAAGGCTTTAAGCTCCTCGGTGATGGTTCCTATACGCTCCGTCAGGCCGGCAATCGCATCGAGATTGTCATCGGCCGAGCCCGGCTGCTGGCGTTTGAGGAAAGTGCGGGCATTGTCGGCATAGGCGCGGATGGTCGCCACCGGCTGATTGATCTCGTGCGCCACGCCGGCAGCGACCTGCCCGAGAATCGCCAGGCGGTTTGCCTGCACAAGTTCCTGCTGAACCACCTGCAACCTGGCTTCGGTCGCGCGGTGATCCGATATCTCCGCCTGCAGCCGGTCGCGGGCGCGGCTGAGATCGTCCGTCCGCTCCAGCACCCGTCGCTCAAGCTCTTCGCGCGCGGCCCGCTCGGTCGCAATGCGCATGACGGCGACCTGGCGACGGCGCAGCAGGAAGGTCATGATCGCAAGCACCGGAATGAGGCCGGCCAACGTCAGTAACCGCCATTCGCGCACGGAAGAGGCCACCGGCGCTTGGGTCGGCACCAGATATTCGAGTTGCCATGAGGTCGAAGGCACGTCCGTGCGCAGCCGCAGGAACTCGTCCTCCCCGCCTCCCGGCAGGATGGCATGCACGATTGCCGCCCCGGGCCTCAGCGCCTGCCTCTCGACAATCGGCAATGGCACCAGCGGCGCCTCGCCGAATTGCAGGCTGCTCCTGATCGCCGCGACGCTGTCCTGCGGCAGGAGTTTCGTTGTCATGAAGCGCCATGAGGGCAGACTGGTGATCAGCACGACCCCATGCTCATCGGTGACATAGGCCGGCCGGGCTGCGTCGCGCCAGTCGGATTCCAGCTGGTCGAACTCCATCTTGACGACGACGACGCCGAGCGGTGCCGCCGCATCCCCCACCCGTCGGGAAATATAAAGACCGGGCTTGTTGCTGACATTGCCAAGAGCGAAATGCTCCGCCGTGCCCGTCTCCATCGCGCGGCGGAAATAATCACGGAAGGAATAGTCGTTGCCGACAAAGCTCAAGGGTTCCTGCCAGTTGCTGGAAGCAATCGCGACGCCGTTCTTGCCGGTCACATAAAGAACCGAGGCACGGGTGCCGGTAACGAGGCTCCCGAGCTTGCGGTCGAGCCCAATGACGGCGTCATTCCGTTCTGATGACAAAGCGTCACGCACCTGCTGATCATCTGCAAGGAGGAGCGGCAGAGCCCGCGGCCCTTCGAGCACGGCGCGCAGCAACGCCACCTTGAGATTGGCATCCGTCTGCCCCTGATCCTCCAGTGCTGCAATGGCCTGCAGGCGGCCATAAATGCCGGCGCCATAAAGTGCCATTCCGATCAATACCGCAGCGAGCGCTACGAAGATCAGCCAGAAGGACCGGGCGCGCCGGCGTAGCTGCTCAGGCGTCAGGAAACGTTCGGATGCGGTCAGCTGGAGCATAGCAACATTGTGCATGTTTTCGCACGATCGGCAAATCACTTTGTGCGAAATTCCGCACCTTTGAACCGAATTCTCCATTGCTCCAATAATAATATCAAACACTTATCCCCATTTGGGAAACTGGCACGCGCGTTGCAACTGCGTACTCAGCAGTCGGGAGGCTGTTTGACCATCATGACTTGCCCGCCGCCTATTTGGCGCTCGGCATAGCGGAGGATACCATGGATATCGCAATGAATGCCGCCGAAGCGCGCGGCAAAACTCCCTTTTACCGGCACCTGTATGTGCAGGTGCTTGCCGCCATCGCCGCCGGCATTCTGCTTGGCCATTTCTATCCTTCCCTCGGCGCTTCGCTGCAGCCGCTCGGAGATGCCTTCATCAAGCTCGTGCGCATGGTGATCGCGCCGGTCATTTTCCTGACTGTCACCACCGGCATTGCCGGAATGTCTGATCTCAAGAAGTTCGGCCGCGTGGTCGGCAAGGCGCTCGGTTATTTCCTCGTCTTCTCGACGCTGGCGCTTGTCGTCGGCCTCGTCGTTTCCAACGTGTTGCAGCCCGGCGCCGGCATGCATATCGATCCGGCGACGCTGGATACGAAGGCGGTCAACAATTATGCCGCCCAGGCCCATGATGCGACGATCGTCGGCTTCCTGATGAACATCATCCCGGATACGATCGTCGGCGCCTTCGCCAAGGGCGACATTCTGCAGGTGCTGTTCTTCTCGGTCGTCTTCGGCATCGCGCTCGGCTCCGTCGGCGAGCGCGGCAAACCGGTGCTCGACTTCTTCCAGGTTCTGACCGCTCCGGTCTTCCGCCTCGTCGCGATCCTGATGAAGTTCGCGCCGATCGGTGCCTTTGGCGCCATGGCCTTCACCATCGGTAAATATGGTATCGGCGCGATCGCCAACCTCGCCTTCCTGATCGGCACCTTCTATCTGACGTCGCTGCTCTTCGTGCTGGTCGTGCTCGGCGCAGTCGCCCGCTACAACGGCTTCTCCATCCTGGCGCTGCTCCGCTATATCAAGGAAGAACTGCTGCTGGTGCTCGGCACGTCGTCGTCGGAAGCCGCCCTGCCCGGTCTGATGAACAAGATGGAGCGCGCCGGCTGCAAGCGCTCGGTCGTCGGCCTCGTCATTCCGACCGGCTATTCCTTCAATCTCGATGGCACCAACATCTATATGACCCTGGCAGCGCTCTTCATCGCCCAGGCAACGGATACGCATCTGAGCTTCGGCGACCAGATCCTGCTGCTTCTGGTGGCCATGCTGAGCTCCAAGGGTGCCGCAGGTATCACCGGTGCCGGCTTCATCACGCTTGCCGCGACACTCTCGGTCGTCCCCTCGGTTCCGATCGCCGGCATGGCGCTCATCCTCGGTATCGACCGCTTCATGTCGGAATGCCGGGCACTGACGAACCTTGTCGGCAATGCGGTTGCAACCATCGTCGTCGCCCGCTGGGAAAACGAACTCGACCAGACCCGTTTTGCCGCCGCGATGGCGGGCGACCTGCGGGATGAGAGCGATCTGCTTGCCCTGGCGGCACAGCCCGCCGAATAGGCACTGACAAGACAAATCCGCCGCCAATCATACGATCGGCGGCGGATTTTTTGATTTCGACGGTCCGGGACACGCCCAGCCGCCAGCAATCTCTCCGAATCAAAGCGCGAGACCGGTGCCTCGGTCGAAGATATGAACCTGTTCGCTGGCAATATTGGCCTCGAAACGGGCGCCGTAGCGGGCAGCATAAGCTCCATCCACTACGGCAGTTACAGATTGGCCGGCAAGATCGAAGACGACATGCGTCTGGGCGCCGGTTGGCTCGACGAGCAGGGTCTGCCCGGCAAGCACGTTTCCCTCTTTGCCATCAGGCGTCAGATGCTCGGGGCGCAGGCCGACAGTCACCGCCTGGCCGGGACGGACCTTGCGGTCCGGAGCGATGCGGATGGCAGTTCCATCCGAAAGACGCGCGGCCGGCTGACCGTTTTCCCCGTCCACCGTGCCGTCGAGCATATTCATCGCCGGCGATCCGATGAATGCGGCAACGAAGAGGTTGGCCGGTTTCCTGTAGAGTTCGAGCGGCGTACCTTGCTGCTCTACCCTACCCTGATTGAGCACGACGATACGGTCGGCAAGCGTCATCGCCTCGATCTGGTCGTGCGTGACATAGATCGAGGTTGTCCTGACCTTCTGGTGCAAAGTCTTGATTTCCGAGCGCATCTGTACACGCAGCTTGGCATCGAGGTTGGACAGCGGCTCATCGAACAGGAAGACGGCAGGGTTTCGCACGATAGCGCGGCCCATGGCGACACGCTGGCGCTGGCCGCCGGAAAGCTGGGCCGGCTTGCGGTCGAGAAGCTGGGCGAGATCCAGCATTCGGGCGGCCTCGGCGACGCGGGCCTCGATCTGCGGTTTCCCCACACCGGCGAGCTTCAGATTGAAACCCATATTTTCCGCGACCGTCATATGCGGATAGAGCGCGTAGGACTGGAAGACCATGGCGATGTTGCGTTCGCGGGGCGTCATGCCGTTGACGACAGCGCCGCCGATCGCGATCTCGCCGTCCGTGATCTCCTCCAGGCCGGCGATCATCCGCAGCAGCGTCGATTTTCCACAGCCGGACGGTCCGACGAGGGCGACGAACTCCCCATCCTCGATGTCAAGCGAAATGCCGTGGATGACGTCGACGGCGCCATAGGCCTTGCGAATATCGTTCAGTGAAACAGATGCCATGATAACACCTCCAATGGCTCGGCTCAGGACTTCACGGCGCCGGCGGTCAATCCGGCGATGATGTGTCTCTGGGCGACGAAAAAGACGATGATGGTGGGCAGGATGGTGAGCGTGATGAAGGCCAGCACCAATTGCCACTCCGTGCCGTATTCGCCGCGATAGACCATGATGCCGAGCGGCCAGGGATATTTGGATTCCGAGTTCAGCATGATCAGCGGCAGGATGTAGCTGTTCCAGCTGCCGACGAAGGAGATGATGCTGACGGTTGCGACGATCGGGCGGGAAAGCGGCAGCGAGATATGCCAGAAGAAGCGCAGATAACCGCAACCGTCGACAAAGGCTGCCTGGAACAATTCTTCCGGGAGGTTGCGGAAATAGTTGCGAAATAGCAGGATGCTCATGCCGAGACCGAAGGCCACCTGCGGCAGCACCACCCCCCAATAGGTATTCAGCAGGCCGAGATCCCGGATGCGGATGAAGAGCGGCAGGATCGCAGTCGCCGCCGGAAACATCAGCCCGAGCAGGAAATAATTGAGCAGGAAGGACGAGCCGAAGAAGCGGACATGGGCAAAGGCGAAAGCCGCCATGGACGAGACGATCAGCGTCAGAAGCACCGTGAGGGCTGCGATGACAAGCGAATTGCCGATCTGCAGCCAGTAACGTTCGCCGAAGAGAATGTCCGTGTAGTTCGACCATTGCCATTCCGTCGGCAGGCCGAATGGGTTGGTGCGCAGGTCGCCCAGCGTCTTGAAGCCGCCGAGCGCGGTCGTCAGCAGCGGCACAAGCACGATCGCCGCGATCAGGCTGAGCGATACGTAGAGATAGATGCGGGTGGACGTGCTCATGCGGATGGAAGAGCTCATATCAGTCATGGCGCATGAATATCCTTTTGTAACCGAAGGCGAGCGTCACGCAGATGACGAAGAGCACGACGCCGACGGCGCTGCCAAGGCCGACCTGCATGCGCATGACGCCATAGGTGTAGAGGAAGGTGACCATCGTCTGGGTGGAGTTGGACGGCCCGCCGCCGGTCAGCGGCATGATCATGTCGAAGAGCTGCAGCGAGCCGACGACGGCAAAGAAGATGGAGAGACGCAGGGTTGAACCGAGCAGCGGCAGCGTGACGTAGCGGAATTTCTGCCAGCCGGTGGCGCCGTCGATTTCGGCCGCCTCCAGCACGCTCTTGTCGACGGATTGCAGGCCGGCGATGAACAGCATCATGTGAAAGCCGAAATATTTCCAGACGATGACCCCGAGCACCGCATAGATCGCCACGTCCTTGTCGGCGAGCACGTAAGGGTTGGCAAAGCCGAAGAAGTTGGAAATGGCGGCAAACAGGCCGTAATCGCCGTCATAGACGAAGCGCCAGATGAGGCCCGCGGCAACGTCCGCCAGCACATAGGGCAGGAAGAAGATCAGGCGATAGCCGACGACCCCCGGAATGCGGTGGGCAAGCATGGTGGCCAGCCAGATGGCGAGAGGCACCTGGATGCAGATCGAGATGACGATGATCAGGCCGTTATTGACCAGCGCCTGGGTGAAAGCTGCATTGCGGAATAGAACCTGGAAATTGCGGAGCGCGATGAACTCGGTCGGCGTGCCGTAGCCGTTCCACTTGTAAAGGCTGTACCAAGCCGCCTCGCCCATCGGCATGATGACGAAGAGCGTGAAGAGCAGCAGCGCCGGCGGTAGAAAGAGCAGCAGCACCGTCAGCCGGTCGTGTGCGACCGAACTCCTGCTGTTTGCGGCTCGTCTTGCCGGCCTTGCGGCACTCGATGTCGGTAGGACTGAAATATTGGCCATGTTCCTGCTTTCGTATCTCGTCGGCAGCAATGCCGGCGCTCCGCTTCTGGCGAGAGCGCCGGGAAGGTCTGCGGGCGCTGGTTATTGCTCCAGTTCGAAAGCGTCCTGGATCATCTGGGCGCCGTCCTTGGAATTCATCTGTCCGGAGACGATTTCCACCGACACGTCGTTGACGACACGGCCGACGGCCGCACCGAGATCCTGGTCGAAAAAGTTCTGATGCCAGGTGGAACCCGCAAGCTGTTTTGCCGATTCGGCAAGTAGCGGGTTGGTGACGCCGTCATCGGCGCCAGCGGCAACGGGTAGAAGCATGCCCAATTTGGCCATCGCCCGCTCGTTCTCCGCATTCGTCAGGAAAGCGAGGAAATCGATCGCTTCCTTCGATGCCTTCTTGGTGACGGCCCAGCCGTTCAAGCCGCCGAGCGTATCGGTTGGCTTGCCGGCGCCGCCTTCGACCGTCGGGAAAGCGAAGCGGCCGATATTGTCGGGTGCGAGACCCTTGCCGTCGCCGGCATTCTTGCGCTGGTTGGCCTCCGTCGCTTCAAAGCCAAGGATGATTGCAGCCTTGCCGTCACCGAAAACGCCAAGCGCCTGCGGCCAGCTCGAACCGAGATAGCCGGGCTGGAAAGGTTCGAGCTTGCCGAGTTCGGCAAGATCGTCACCGGCCTTGATGATCGACGGATCGAGGAAACCTTCGCCTTCGCCGTTCTTGGCCGCTTCGAAGACCTTCTGTCCGCCTTCCCGCATGACGAGATAGCTCCAGTAAAAGTGGATAGGCCACTTCTCGCCGCCACCGCCCGCGATTGGCACGATACCGGCCGCCTTGATCTTCTTCACCGTGGCGAGAAAATCGGCCCAGTTCTTGATGTCCTCGGCTTTGACGCCGGCCTTGGCAAACAGCGCCTTGTTATAGAAGAAGCTGACCAGCCCGACCTTGTAGGGGATCGCCCAGGTCTTGCTGTCGAAGGTCAGGCCGTCGACCGAAGCCGGGGTATAGGCATTGCGCAATTTGCCGCTATCGGCGTCGAGAGCCGTCGTCACGTCCTGGAGCGCGCCCGTCTCGGACTGCTGCTTCAAGACGCCGCCGCCCCAGCTGAAAAAGAAATCCGGCACGTCGTCAGACTGCAGCAATGTCGGAAGCTTGGCCTTGAAGGCCTCGTTTTCGAGGAACTGCATCTGGATGTCGACGTCGGGATGCTGGGCTTCGTACTTCTTGACGATCTCCTCCCAGGCCGCGACGTTTTTCGGATCGAGTTCGAGATGCAGCCACTTGACCACCGTCGTCGCGGAAGCAGCACCCGCTCCTGCCAACAACATGCCGGCCGTTACGGCCATGGATACGATCCGTCTGCCGCCGAAGGTGGCGTTCTTCAACATAAAATTCATGATTTTCCTCCCAGGGGCCATGTCCTCACAATTTTTCCCCTATGCGGATTAATTCAACGGAGCTTTTGCCCGATGTCAACCCAACTGCCGTATTTTTCGTCAAATTCGCTTGACAGCCATCCGCACTTGCCTGTTATTTATTTCGTAACCCGTTAAAAATATTGGGGCACCTGCTCCAACAAATTGATGCCTGGCTCGTTTTCATGAAGACTGCAGATCCCGAACTAATGCGTGCGATCAACCGCTTGAACGTGCTGGACACGATCCGGCGCCATGGTCCGATCTCTCGTATCCAGATCAGCGAGCGTACGGAGCTTTCGACGACGACGGTTTCCGCCATCACTGCCTCGTTGCTCGACGACGGGCTAATTCTGCCGCGTCATGAGGGCGATATCCGCAATGAAGCCGTGCGTGGAAGGCCCCGCGTGATGCTGGAGCTCAATCCGGATGCCGCCCGCGTGGTTGGGGCTAAGATCGCGGCCAGCCGCATRGTTTTCGCCGTCACCAATTTCCGTGGAGACGTGCTCTCCAAGCTGACGCTGCCGATCCGCATCGATCGTCAGCCGATCGCTGTCATTGCCGACCTGATCGAGGATGCCGTGCGGCGTTGCGTCGTGGATATCGGCCTATCGCTCGATGATATTGACAGCATCTGTCTGGCACTTCCCGGCGTTATCGAGCACCGTACCGGCCATATTCGATCGAGCCCGATCTTCCGCGACGTCAATATTGATTTTGCTGCAGAAATGTCGGCTCGCCTGTCGACTCCGACGATCATCGAGAGCGATGCGCATGCCATCACGCTCGGCCATCACTGGTTCGGCAAGGCTCGTGATCTGGAAGACATGGTGCTGATTTCGCTGGAGCAAACGCTCGGCCTTGGCGTGCTGCACGACAACCAGCTTTTCCGCGGCGCCGGCGGCCTCAGCCACAATCTGGGCGATCTCGTTCTCGGCATGGGCCAGCAAGGTGTGGTTCGCCTTTCCAGTCAGGCCGGCGAAAGTGCAATCCTCGGCGAGCAGCAGGCCGATGGCCGGTTTGCCGAAGCGGTGCGTCTTGGCCGCGGCATGACCCATGTAAAGGCTATGATCCAGGCCGATGACGACCAGTTGATCAGCGCGGCCATGCGGGCCGGCGAAGCGGTGGGGCTGACCATCGCCAATATCGTTACCTTGTTTGCGCCGCCGCGGGTTATTCTCGTCGGCTCGTCGCTTGCTCTCGGCGAGCCTTTCCTCAATAGCCTGCGCGATGCCTATGCACTCGCCATTCCGCCCTCGCTCAAGGGCGTCAGTGAACTCGTCTTTGACGATTCGACCGACGATTTCTGGGCGCAGGGTGCCGCCGCCGTTGCCCTTTACGAACTCTATGAATCGCCCTGGAGCACCACCGGGCCGGCGCTTTAACGTCAGAAATCAATATTTACGGGAGGATATGATGGAAAAAGTCGGTATCGGCATCATTGGATGCGGCAATATTTCGGGCGCCTATCTGAAGGCAATGACAGAGGCATTCCCGATCCTCGACATCCGCGGACTGGCCGACCTCAATCCCGAACTTGCAGAGGCAAAAGCCAATGAATTCAACCTTCAGGCTAGGTCTGTTGAAGAGCTTCTGGCTGATCCGAAGGTCGAGATTATCGTCAATTTGACCATTCCGAAAGCCCACGTCGCCGTCGGCCTGCAGGCACTGCAAGCCGGCAAGCATACCTATTCGGAAAAGCCGCTGGGGATTAATTTCGCGGAAGGGAAAAAATTGGCGGATGCCGCCAAGGCCAAGGGTTTGCGCATCGGCGCAGCACCAGACACCTTCCTCGGCGGCGGTCATCAGACGGCCCGCGCCCTGATCGACGAGGGCGTCATCGGCATTCCGGTCGGCGGCACCGCGACCTTCATGTGCCCCGGCCACGAGCGCTGGCATCCCAATCCGGCCTTCTATTACGAAGTCGGCGGCGGCCCGATGCTCGACATGGGTCCCTACTACATCACCGACCTCGTCAACCTGCTGGGACCGGTCGCCAAGGTTGCCGGCTTTGCGGTCACGCCGCGCAATGAGCGCATCATCACCAGCGAGCCGCGCAACGGCGAGCGCATCCCCGTTCATATCCCGACCCATGTCGCCGGAGTCATGGCTTTCGCCAATGGCGCTGTCGTGCAGATCGGCATGAGCTTCGATGTCGCCGGCCACAAGCATGTCCCGCTCGAAGTCTACGGCACCGAAGGCACGCTGATCGTACCGGATCCGAACCGTTTTGCAGGCCCGGTCGAATATCTGAAGAAAGGCGGCCAGTTCGAAGACCAGCCCGTGACCCTGCCTTATGCCGACGGCAATTATCGCTCGCTCGGCGTCGCCGATCTTGCCCATGCCATCCGGTCGAACCGGCCGCACCGCGCAAACGGCGATCTGGCGCTGCACGTGCTTGAGGTTATGGAAGCCTTTGAGAAGGCGTCCGATGCCGGCAACACGGTGACGCTCACCACAACAACGGAGCGCCCTGCTCCACTTTCCCAATCTCTCGTCGACGGACTGCTCGGCAAGTAACATTCAGGAGGAATACATGCGTGAAGCACTGATCGTCTGGGGCGGCTGGGCAGGCCATGAACCGGAACAATGCGCCGCAATCATCAAGGACATGCTCGAGGAAGACGGTTTCAAGGTCTATGTGGAGCACAGCACGGAGGCTTTCGCCGACCCGTCGATCCATGATCTGAGCCTGATCGTTCCCGTTATCACCATGTCGAAAATCGAGAAGGAAGAGGTGAAGAACCTCGCTGCCGCGATCGAAAGCGGCGTCGGTATTGCCGGCTATCACGGCGGCGCCGGCGACAGCTTCCGTGAATCGACCGATTACCAGTTCATCATCGGCGGCCAGTGGGTTGCCCATCCCGGCAACATCATCAACTACACGGTCAACGTCACCCGACCAGACGACCCGCTGATGGAGGGGATCACCGACTTCCCTTATAATTCCGAGCAATATTACATGCATGTCGACCCCTCGAACGAGGTGCTGGCAACGACGACGTTCACCGGCGAGCATGCTTATTGGATCGACGGCGTGACCATGCCTGTTGTCTGGAAGCGCAAATACGGCAAGGGCCGTGTCTTCTATTCCTCGCTCGGCCATGTCGCCAAGGAATTCGAAGTGCCCCAGATGAAGACTATCTTCCGCCGCGGCGCCAATTGGGCGGCGCGCTGATCGGCTGACATCAGGCTGCCGGCCCTAGGCCGGCAGCCCACATGAAAAGCGTATATCTGGACGCCAACATGGGTGCCAAAAGCGCCGATATGCGTTACTGCTGCACGAAGATCAAACCGAACAGCAGGACAATGAGCGACAACGTTATCAAGTTTCGCAAGCCGAAGCCTCCGCCGAAAGCCCCCAATCCGATGCTCCGCAAGCTCCTGGTCATCGCCGCGGTGATCCTCGTGTTTGCCGCCGCCTGGGTCTATTTCCAGGTCACGGGCGCGCCGGCGTCGTAACCTGCGAAGGGACAGTCTATGAGCGTTCGCCCACCGCAATCCTTCAGGCAGTCCTTTTCGGCCGAAGGCGGGGTGAACGTGCTCGAATACGAGCTCATGTCGGAGCGCGCCAGTTCGCTCGGGCGCAACGGACTGAAAGTCGAATCGGCGCTCGCAGCCCTGAAGGCCTGGAATCCCGATCGCCACAGCGCCGAACAGCACGAAACGCTGGTCAACGTGGCATCCGACGCCGTCTGGGCGCTGTTCGTTCAGCGTGAGATCTGCGGCCTGCGCAACAACAAGGATATTATTCAGCGCTACGGCATTCCTGGCGAAGTGCTGGCACGGGTCGGCATCATCAGGAGATAGCGGCGGTGTGGCTCTGTGTCGCTGGCGCAGGATGCGAGACGACGAATGCGCACGCCTCTTTTTCCAGCCATTCGCAGAAAAGCGAGGATTTCCGGTTTCGCCTCGCCCGGCGCAGCGCCACATATTCGTGGCCGCTTTCCAGAAAACCATGCGGGGCGGCCAGCCGGCCGAAGCGAACGTCGTCGGTCACATACGGCCAGGGCACGACGCAGACACCAAGCCCGGCATTGGCAGCCTCCAGCATGAAATAGAAATGCTCGTATTCGACGCGACTGCCCGCCTCGACAACAATGCCCGAGCGTGCAAGCCAGTCGCCCCAGGCCCGCAACCGGCTGCGGGTATGAAGTCTTGCTGCGCCGGTAAAGCGCTCGCCCACGCTTTCCACCAGGGAAGGGGCAAGCACCGGACCGGTCTGCTCGGGAAAAAGAGGAATGACGTCCGCCCCGGCAGGCCAGGGGGCGGTTCCGACGCGGATGGCGACATCGAAACTGTCGCGGGCAAAATCCACCGGACGCGACGAGGCGGTTAGCCGCACGTCGATATCAGGATATTCCGCCTGAAACCGGTAAAGCCGAGGGATCAGCCAGCGCATGGTAAAGGTTCCTGGGCAGGAAACGTCCACGGCTCCGTCCTCGGTATCGGCAACGGCGCGCACGGAGCTGTCGATCTGGTCGAAGGCGGCATTCAGGCCCGACAGCAGCGTCGTACCTGCCTCGGTCAGCCGCAGCTTGTTCTTCGGCCCCTCGAATAAGGGAACGCCGAGAACATCTTCGAGATGCTGGACCTGCCGGCTGATCGCGCTGTGGGTGACATTCAGCTCGTCAGCGGCAAGCGTCATGCGCCCGAGACGGCCGGCAGCCTCGAAAGCGCGGAGAGCATTGAGCGATGGAATGCGACGAGCCATGTGAGTTTTCCGAACAATATCTGTTCGATCATATCGGTTTTCATCCTGCGTTACATGGTGTTTGTTGCGGCTCGCGACATGACTGAATGCCATTTCAGGAACAACAGATGTTGGAACGCAACGCGTTTCGGCAAGGGCGAAGCTTTACCGTTTAAAATAATTACGGAGACCGATCGTGAATAACAGACATGATGACGGAAGCGCAGGCGACGCAAATTACGGCGTAATCGGCACAAATTACAGCAAGTACCGCCAGCCCGATCCGCACATCGCAGAATTCATTCGTGCCGCGCTCGGCAATGCCGAAACGGTGCTGAATGTCGGCGCCGGAGCCGGCTCCTACGAGCCGGTCGACCGGAAGGTCACGCCGGTCGAACCTTCAGCTTCCATGCGCGCGCAGCGCCCGGCACATTTGCCCGAGGCAATCGATGCAACGGCCGAAAAGCTTCCCTTCGCCGATCAGTCCTTCGATGCGAGCATGGCGACTTTCACCGTGCATCAATGGTCTGATCTCAAGACCGGTCTCTCAGAGATGCGCCGTGTTTCGCGCGGCCCAGTGCTGATTTTGAGTTGCGATCCAAATGAGCTCGAGCGCTCATGGCTGTTCGACTATGCGCCCGAGATGATCGCCGTCGAAGCCAGCCGCTATCCAGCCTTGCAGACCATGATTGATCTTCTCGGCGGCAAGATCGACATATCGCCGGTGCCGATCCCGCTCGCCTGCATCGACGGTTTCGGCGAGGCCTATTACGGCCGGCCGGAGCGTATGCTCGATCCCGGCGCCCGGCTAGCCAATTCAGCCTGGAGCTTCGTCGATCCCTCGATCGGTGAGCGTTTCGTTGCAGAGCTCGGCCGCGATCTCAAGGACGGCACGTGGGATGCGCGCTACGGAGAACTTCGCACGCAGCCTTTCTTCGAGGGATCGTTGCGCCTGATCGTCGCCCGACCATAGGGCTTTATGCGAAGAAGCGGTTTTCCGGGCGCGGCAGGCCGAGATGCTCGCGTAGCGTCGTGCCCTCATATTCCGTCCGGAACAGGCCACGGCGCTGCAGCTCGGGCACCAGGCGCGTGGTGACGTCGTCCAGCCCCTGCGGCAAGTAGGGGAAGACGACATTGAATCCATCCGAGCCCTCTTCGTCCAGCCAGCGCTCCATCTCCTCGGCAATGCTTGCCGGCGTGCCGACGAAGGCAAGGCCGGAATAGCCGCCATAACGCTGGGCAAGCTGGCGCACGGTGAGGTTTTCCTCCTGCGCCAGCTTGATGAGCTGAGCGCGGCCGGTCTTGCTGGCATTGGTATCGGGAATATCATTGGGCAACGGCGCATCCGGATCGAAGCCCGAGGCATCGTGGCCGAGCGCGATCGACAGCGAGGCGATCGCGCTGTCGTAATGAACAAGACTGTCGAGGGCCAAACGCTTGGCGCGCGCCTCCTCGATGCTGTCGCCGATGACGACGAAAGCAGCAGGCAGCAGTTTCAGGTGGTCGCGGTTGCGGCCGGTGGCTTCCATCCGGCCCTTGATATCGGCATAGAGCGCCTTGCCGCCCGAGAGATCGCGCGGCGAACAGAAGACCACTTCCGCGGTTTCCGCAGCAAGCTGGCGGCCTGGATCCGATTGACCGGCCTGCACGATGACGGGCCAGCCCTGCACTGGCCGGGCGATGTTCAACGGCCCGCGCACGCTTAGTTCCTCGCCCTTGTGATCGAGCACATGCATCTTCTCGGGATCGAAGTAGATGCCGCTCTCACGATCGCGGATGAAGGCATCGTCGGCGAAA
This sequence comes from Rhizobium sp. P1_E6, assembly GCF_056405875.1. Taxonomy (NCBI): domain Bacteria; kingdom Pseudomonadati; phylum Pseudomonadota; class Alphaproteobacteria; order Hyphomicrobiales; family Rhizobiaceae; genus Rhizobium; species Rhizobium sp. P1_E6. The sequence continues at coordinate 26,098 of NZ_JBFUBG010000083.1, forward strand.
CTGTCCCAGAGGCCGGTGACGACATCGTAAAATTCTCGCGCCCGCTTGTAGCGTTCACCATGTTCCACATGCTCGTCGAGACCGAAATTAAGCGCGGCATCTGGATTGGAGGTCGTAACGATGTTCCAGGCAGCGCGGCCATTGCTGAGATGATCGAGCGAAGCGAAACGGCGAGCGACATGATAAGGCTCGTCGAAGGTGGTGGATGCCGTTGCCGCAAGCCCGATCCTTTCAGTGACGGCCGCGAGCGCCGAAAGCAGCGTGAAGGGCTCGAAGGAGGTCACTGTGTGGCTGCGCTTCAGCGCCTCGACCGGCATGTTGAGAACAGCCAGATGATCCGCCATGAAGAAGGCGTCGAACTTCGCGGCCTCGAGCTTCTGCGCGAAGGACTTGATATGGGCAAAATTGAAATTCGCATCCGGATAGGAGCCGGGATAGCGCCATGCGCCGGTATGCAGGCTGACGGGACGCATGAAGGCGCCGAGGCGCAACTGCCGTGAACGGGTCATGTTTTCCTCATGGATCGGGCGAAGCGGTCGCCTGCCCTCTGCTGAACGCTGATGCCGGAACGACGCATCTGTCCGTTGGTTAGGTAAGGGTTGGCCGGTGGCAATTCGAGATCGGTGACGGCAATTTCCCGCGACAATTTCACCAGCAATCCGGTCACTTCCCGGTGAGATCGATAAAGACTGACGTTAGTAGCCAAGGCACGCCCCAGATAAGCAAGCACTTTTCATTTTCTATCGCATCTATAGAATTTATAATCTTATCTCCTGGCTCGATTTCTTTCACCGATAGCGCTGTGAGAACTGGAGAAATCGATGACCACTGTGCAGAGGCAACAAGACCAGGTCCGGCCCATAGCCGCCCGCATTGAAAGCGACGACGAGGCGTTGGAAACTGCTCGAAAACTCGCCGCTCGATTTGCCGCCACAGCCGCCGCGCGCGATGCCGAACGTCGGCTGCCTTTTGCCGAACTCGATGAACTGGCCCAATCCGGCCTGCTGGCGATCGCAGTTCCCGCACAGTATGGCGGGCTCGACGTATCGAACGCGGTGTTGGCCGAGGTGACCGCGATCCTGGCGGAAGCCGACAGCTCGATCGGCCAGATTCCACAGAACCACTTCTACATTCTGGAAGCGTTGCGCACTGACGGCAGCGAGGAGCAGAAACGGTATTTCTTCGGCCGTGCGCTCGCTGGCGACCGTTTCGGCAATGCGCTCTCGGAGCGCGGCACGAAGACGGTCGGGCATTACAATACCCGTATCCGACGCGACGGCCCCGGTTACCGCGTCAGCGGCACCAAATATTACTCCACCGGCGTCCTGTTCGCCGACTGGGTGACGGTTTTCGCGCTCGACGAGGAGGATCGGCTGGTCATGGCCTTCGTGCCGAAGGGCACGGAGGGTGTGGAGATCATCGATGACTGGGATGGCTTCGGCCAGCGCACGACGGGCAGCGGAACGACGATCCTGAACAATATCTATGTTCACGCCGATTCCGTCGTACTCCATCACAAGGGCTTCGAGCGACCGACGACGATAGGTTCCGTCGGCCAGATCATCCATGCCGGCATCGATCTCGGCATAGCCCGCGCCGCCTTCGCCGAGACGCTGGATTTTGTGCGCACCAAGTCCCGCCCCTGGATGGACAGCGGCGCGGAGCGTGCTGCCGACGATCCGCTGACGATCGCCAAGGTCGGGCAGATTGCCATCCGGCTGGAGGCTGCAGCGGCTCTGGTCGAACGCGCTGGCCGCAAGGTCGACGCGGCGCAAATCGAAACGACGGAGGCAACGGTCGTCGAGGCCACGCTCGCCGTCGCCGCCGCCAAGGTGTTGACGACAGAGATCGCCATCGAAGCCACCAATACGCTCTTCGAGCTTGCCGGGACCTCCTCTGTCAAGGCTGATCTCCACCTCGACCGGCACTGGCGCAATGCACGCACCCATACGCTGCACGATCCCGTGCGTTGGAAATATCACGTCGTTGGCAATTACCACCTAAACGGCGTGATCCCGCCGAAAAACGGCGCGCTCTAATTCTCTCCTCAACTGAAAACCCCATTTCCGATTGCGGAAATGGGGTTTCTTTTTTGAGAAAATGTACCTGATCTTAGCTGTAGAGGCTGACTTCAGGAATCTTGTCGTTCAGCACGAACTCGCCGACTTCCTTCGCCTTGTAGAACACCGGATCGTGCAGCGTATGGGTGCGCACATTGCGCCAGTAACGGTCGAAACGATATTTCTCCGCCGTCGAGCGTGCGCCTGTCAGCTCGAAAACCCGGGAGGTGATATCGAGCGAGACATGGGTGGCATGTACCTTGGCGGCATAGGCTTCCGCAGCCGCCTCGCCACGCTCGCGGGCCGTCACCGCCTGGCCCTTCGCAAGCCCCGCCTGAACCGCGGCAGCAGCCGCATCCGCAAGTGCTGCAGAGGCCTTGAGTGCCGCCGTAAATTCCCCGACCCGCTCAAGGATATAGGGGTCATCGGCAGCGCGCTGGACGCCTGATGTCACCCAGGGCCGTGTCGTCGTGCGCACATAATCGACCGCAGCCTTGAGCGCGCCTTCGGCGCTGCCAAGATAGAAATTGACGAAAACGAGCTGGATGAGCGGTGTATTGAAGGTCGAGAGCACCGGCGGGGCTGCATCAAGGGCAGCCGGAGCGCCGACGAAATCCTCCTCGTAGACGGGAAAATCGTGGAACTCGACGCTGCCGCTGTCAGAGAGCCGCTGGCCAAAATTGTCCCAGTCGTCATTGGCCTGATAGCCGGGCCGATTGGTCGGCACGGCGAAGCCGACGATGTTGTCGTCGAGCGTCGCATTGGCGTTGATATAATCGGAGACATGGGCGGCGGTGGAAAACGACTTGCGCCCGTTCAGCATATAGCCGTTGCCACGACGGGTGAGCACAAGGCCCGGATCGCGTGGATTGACGGCCGCACCCCAATAGAGGTTTTTCGCAACGGTTTCAGAGCCAAGCGCATGGGCGCGAGCTTCCTCAAGCGCCCAGTAGACATATTGGCTGTTGACGTAGTGATAGCCGAGAAGCTGGCCGATCGAGCTTTCGCCGCGCGCGAGGATGCGCACCAGCCGCAAGCCATCCACCCAGTCAAGGCCACTGC
>NZ_JBFUBG010000084.1:0-29211 GCF_056405875.1 Rhizobium sp. P1_E6
TTACGACACAGGGGAAGATCGTAGAACTGCTCCGCAACCTGCGCGATCGCCTCGGTGTTTCCATCCTGTTCATTTCTCATGATCTCGGAGTCGTCGGTGAGTTGTGCGATCGCGTCATAGTGCTCGAGAAAGGACGAATAGTCGAAGCGGGGCCTGCCAGGAGGATTTTCGAGCGAGCCGAGCATGACTACACGAAACGTCTTCTTGCCGCGATGCCGGGAAGAAAGCGGCAGATTGCGAACATAACCGCGAAAGCCGCTTCTTATGTCGGTTGATCTCTTTAATGAGACCGTAGCCCGCCGTCCGCTACCTCGGTTCGTGACGCTCCTGTGGCGGGAGCGTAGCGTTCGTATCGGCCTCATGATCATTGGCTTCGTGCTGGCTGGAGCTTTGCTTGCTCCGCTTGCGGCCGCGCTGTTGGGACACGGGGCAACCGCGCAGTTCCCGGACGTGGCGCTCGACGAAATGGGCATCCCGATCGGTCCTTCGTTGTCATTTCCGCTCGGCGCCGATGGAAATGGACGCGACGTCTTCGTTCGAACCCTCTACGGAGCTCAGATATCCTTGCTGGTTGGGATTCCAGCGACGACGGCAGCGATGATCGTCGGCACGCTGATCGGGATGGTCAGCGGGTTTATTGCGGGGCGCGTGGACCGTGTGATCAGCCAGACGATTGACGTCGCCATGTCGTTTCCATTCGTGGTGACAGCCCTCAGCCTCCTGTCACTGAACAGAGGTGATCAAGGGATGCCGTTGATCTCCCCGGTCGTCGTCGTCATCCTTGTGATTGCCCTGTTTTCCTGGACATACTTCGCCCGCCTCACACGCGCGATGGTGCTGGAAATGCGATCCGGTCCCATGGTCGAGGCCTCGTTGATCATCGGTGCGTCGAAAGCCCGTATCATCTTCTTGGACATCCTACCGAACATCCTTCCGACATTGCTCGTGTACTGGGCCGTGCAACTTCCGGCCAACATCGTAGCTGAGGCGACGCTGTCGTTTCTGGGTGTGGGTATCCAGGCTCCGGTGCCGAGTTGGGGCAACATGATCGCAGAGGCACAGCGGACCTCGCTCTATCAGGATCAACCATGGTTCCTGGCCGGACCGGGGCTCGCGCTGTTCCTCACCGTCGTCGGCTTCAACACCTTGAGTTCAGGGTTGCGGAGCGTGCTCGACCCGCATCAGAGGCGCGCATAAATCATGACAAGGAACATCGTCTCAACCGTATTTCGGTCGGCTTCGACTCTCGTTATCGTGCTCGTGCTTTCGTTCTTCATTACGAGGATCGCATACCGAAACCCGGCGGCGATGCTCGCTCCCCGGAACGCGACCCAGGAAACCATCGATGGTGTGGCGCGAGCCTTGCGTCTGAACGAACCCTGGTACCATCAGCTCTGGTATTATCTTTTCCGCGGGCCGGACATCCAGGGCGCTCCGATGGGGCTGCTGCACTGGCCGCCAGCCCTTGGTTACTCCTTCCGAAAGCAGGCGCCAGTCACCGACCTGATCCTTTCCAAGGCGCCGGTGACAATCTCTCTGGCGCTAGGTGCTATGGTCATCTGGATGACGATATCGATCGTCGCTGGGGTCGTCGCGGCACGCTGGCAGGGGCGGCTTATCGACCATGTGCTGGCCCTCTTCGCCTATGTCGGATTGTCTGTGCCGACCTTTCTGAGCGGCATCCTGATCTCTTATTTTTTATTTTTCCAACTCACGAACCACGGTTTTGCTTGGTTCCCAAGCAGCGGCTATGTCCCGTTGCTCGAAGATCCGGTCGGATGGGCGAGGCATCTGATTTTGCCGTGGGCGACGCTTGCCATCGCCGAAATCGGCATCTTCCAGCGGATAGTCCGGGCAGGGATGCTGGACGTTCTCGGCCAGGACTACATCCGGACAGCCCGAGCAAAAGGTCTTTCCGAAAGCAAGATCTATCTGTCGCACGCTTTGAAGTCGGCTCTCAACCCGATCATCACGCTGGGCGGTCTGGAACTGGCCGTCATCATGGGCGGTGCGATTGTCACGGAAACGATCTTTGGGCTCGATGGCGTTGGGCGCATGGCGATAACCGCCGCGCTGGATGGGGATTTCCCGCTTGTCATCGGAACGACGATCTTCGCCGCGTCGGTCTTCGTTGTCTGCACCCTAGTCGTGGATCTCGTCGCCCAATGGCGGGACCCCAGCCAGTCGTCATCTCGCTAAGAATTTTATGCAGCATCACTAAGAATGGAGAAGAACATGACCGCAGTGGATACAACACTTTCACCCACCTACCTGCGTCCCGCTACCGCAAGGGAGGAAGTGTTGGTCGAACGCTTTCGGCCGATCTTCGATCGTATCGCCGTGGGAAGTGTCGAGCGCGAGCGCAATCGAACTTTTCCGTTCGAGCAGGTACAGTGGCTGAAGGACGCCGACTTCGCCCTCGTGCGAGTTCCCGAGGAGCTTGGAGGCTTTGGAGCGTCGCTCGAACAGGCCTTCTACCTGCTGGCTCTCCTGGCAGAAGCCGACGCCAACGTCGCCCATGTCTGGCGCAACCACCTGGCCTTTGTGGAAGATCGGCTGAACGCCCGGCCGTCTCCGACCAACGAACGATGGTTCCAACGCTTCCGGGACCGCGAATTCGTGGGAGGTGGCTGGACCGAGGCGAACAACGGAACCTACGCAACAATCAAGACGGTCGTCACGAAAGAAGACGACCACTATAAAATCACTGGGGCCAAGTTCTACGCGACCGGTAGCCTATACGCCGACTGGCTCGACGTGATTGGGAAGGGTGAGGATGGCTCGCTGATCACAACGCTGGTAAACCGCCACCAGGCAGGAGTCGAACTGACCGACGACTGGCCCGGCTTCGGGCAGCGAACAACGGCGAGCGGCAGCGCCATCTACAAGGATGCCATCGCGCATGAAGGCGATGTCTTCCCGGCAAGCGAGCGGGTCGTTTACCAAGGGCATTTCTACCAGACGGCGCTGCTCGCCGTGCTGACGGGCATCACCCGCGCGGTGCAGCGCGACGGTATCGCCGCACTCAAGTCACGTGGCCGCAACTATCCGCAGGGTCTCGATCCCGTGCCCGCGCTCGACCCGCAATTGCTGCAGGTGATCGGCGAAATTTCGGTTAGGGTGTTCTCGACCGAGGCAGCCCTGCGTCGTGCCGCCAGCTCGCTCGACCTCATCGCAGCAGCCCACGCGGCAGGCGATGTCGAACTGCGTGACAAGCGGGCGACGGCGGGTGAGGTGGCCGTATCACAGGCGCAGCTCGCGATCATCGACGGGGTTCTCTACGCTGCCACCCATGTCTTCAATGCGCTTGGTGCGTCCGCAACTTCCGAGGAAACAGCACTTGATCGTCATTGGCGCAATGCGCGTACGCTCGCATCGCATAACCCTGTTGCCTATAAGGCTCGCATTCTCGGCGACTACTTCGTCAACGACAAATCCCCGGTTTCCAGTATCTCGCGGCTCGGCCGCGGTGGCCAGGGTAACTGAGGAGACAGGTCATGGCGAAACCCTATCTTGCCCTCGGTCTCGCAGGACCGCACTTGGTAGAACTCACGTCCAGCCGCGCACTCCTTGAGCGATGGGACGGCTTGGAGGTCGCGTTCAGCGTCCTGGGCATCGATCGCATCGACGGCGGCGATCCGTCGTCTGTTACTTTGAACAGTTCCGCGGTGGGCGCGACGCTCGCGGGGACGACGAAGAACGGTCGGTTCCTGATTACAGCAGCGCCGCAGCGCGACCACCCTTACAATATCGCGCGTCGCGTGACGTCACTGGCTCACCTGTCACGGGGCCGCAGTGGCGTACTGATTGGGGTTCGTGATGCCTATGCGCCGCTCGGTCCCGCCGAAGCTCCAGCATGGGGTGGGGCAGGGCTCGGCGGGGGTGCCGCGCTGAACGCCCAGACGGCCTACGACACTGCACGGGCCGTCCGGGCGCTAGAACAGAGCTGGCCTCATGACTCGATCATCGGTGATAGGGAGACTGGCATTTTGGTTCAATCGGACCGCATCGTGCATGTGGACATCGACAACAGCTTCGCGATCGCAGGACCGTTGAATGCGCCCGAGCCTGCGACTGGAGCATCGGTGATTGCCTGGTACGGCGGGGCGGGTGCCGATCTCCCGAACAGAGGCGAAGACGATCCGATCGACTTGGTGCTGGGCACTTCGGGCTCCGTGGCCGTAGTCCCGCTGGGCACGAAACCGCCCGTCGATGGTTTTTCCGGCGTGTTGCTCCGCGCGGGTGCCGATGATCCGATCGGTGATTTGTTCGACGCCGCGGAGCGTTTGCTAGCGGAAGGGTTCGCTCCCAGCCCGCTCGGCGGCTCGCTGCGCTCCGGACTTAAGCTCTCGAAACCGAAGCTGCTCCCGTCCAATGCGCGACCAGCTTTCCCGACGCCAAAGCCGCATGTGGCACTGTAGACCCCAACGAAGAGACAACAGATGACAAACACTCGATCCGGTCACATGCTCCTCGGGATCAATGTTCTCGTTCTCGGCTATCTGCCAGCGGCTTGGAAGACGCCGCTCTTGAAGAAGGATTCATTTATCGATCCGGAATACTGGGAGAACATCGGTCGCACCGCTGAACGCGGAACCCTCGACGCGTTATTCCTCGCCGACGGGCCTTTGCTTGGTGATCCTGCCTATGACGCCAACCCGATCCGTCTTGAACCTTCCGTAAACTGGGGACATGTGGCCGCGGCGACTTCGCATGTCGGGTTGGTCGCGACGGCGTCGTCTACCTTCAACGATCCCTTTGAACTCGCAGAACGCTTCCTTTCATGGGATCATCAGACGGGCGGGCGTGCTGCCTGGAATGTCGTCACAACTCGCAACATTCCTGCAGCCAGGAATTTCGGGCTGCCTGATATTCCTGACCGCGACGATCGCTACGGGCGGGCCAGTGAATTTGTCGACGTCGTCCGGGCTCTTTGGGAAACCGCATCCACTGGCCAGGAGATACGTCACCATGGCGAATTCTTCGATATCGAAGGCCGCCTGCGGGTGCCGCGTTCCAAGCAAGGCCAACCGATCATCTTCCAGGCGGGTGGTTCGCCACAAGGACGCGAACTCGCAGGACGGGTCGCCGAAGGTGTTTTTGCGGCCGAACTCACAAAGAACCAGGCCATCGAGCACTACCGCCTCGTAAAGAATTTCGCTCGCAACAATGGTCGTTCCCCGGACGATATCAAGATCCTTCCCGGCCTTCTGCTGAGCCTGGGCAGCACTGAGGAGGAGGCACGCCGCAGAAGCGACGAACTTCACGACGCGGGTCCGCCATCATACTCCATCGGCTGGCTATCGCAGGCGATCGGCTACGACGCTTCAAAACTGGAGCTTGACGCAGCGTTCCCGGAAGAGGTTCTCGGCCCCGTCAAGGACGCCCAGAAGTTCAATGGAAGCATTGGTTTCCGGGAGTCCATTGTCACGCAGATCCGCAAAACCAACCCCACAGTGCGGGAATATCTCAAGCAGACCCGTTATACCGGATCTGGTCACGCTGGTTTTGTTGGGACTCCGGAACAGCTCGCCGACCACATCGAGGACTGGTTTCATGCTGGAGCTATCGACGGCTTCAATCTGCAACCGGATCGGCTAATCGATGGCCTGGCCGTGATCGTTGACGAGTTGGTGCCAATCCTTCGAAGGCGGGGGATATATCGCCATGAGTATAAGACTAAGACCCTGCGGGAGCACTTTCGAGCCGCATCGCCGACGCCGTCTTTCTGAGGAGTGCGCTATCGCCGACATCTGACAGCTGTAAACTGGATAAGAAGGCTATCAGCCGCCGACGGGGCGCTCCTACCGCGATCTTCTGCGGGAGCGGGCATGACCCGTCGATCATCATCGGCGGCAGAAAGACGAGCACAGAATCCTCAGTCGCGGTCTGAGTGCTTTGGGGCGATCATCTACCTTTCATTCCAATCGTGAATTGCTTGGATGAACAAAAGGCGCGGATGATCGCCTGCGCCCTGCATGGCTAGAATCCGTACTTTGGAGGCGTAGAGCTCTGCGTGTAAATTTCAGCCTTCTTGGCGGTACCTCATGTCCGATTCTGAACCTTTGGGACGGCTTTATTATGCCGGAGAAATCGAACTTCAAATCCGCGCTGGGGCGTGAGGCAGCTCGGTGGCGTGCCCGCCGGTCGATTCGTGGTGAAATGCTCGATAGGCATCGAGCATTTTTCGCCCCGGTTCCGTACGTTTTCATTGGCACAGTGCCTGCGTCATCGCATGACAATCAGCGTCGTTAAAACCGGTGAGCGGGACTATGTTCCACTTAGGCCCCTAGCCGCGTCTCTGCGTAGTTATCGTTGTAGCCGTCGTTTGCGTGGCCGATCTCATGCTTGGCAGCTCGAACCAAGAACCCTGACCGGGTCAGTCCTTGGGCTTCGGCGAACGCATCGATTGCCTTTAGGACGTCTTCTGGCAGAGTGATATTTACACGAACCGCTCTTTTGGCTTCCGTCTTGACGCCAACTAGAATTGCAACGCCGTCTTGGTTCTCCGCGTCTGCCATCACCGCCTCCAGTGTGGAGGGTTCGGGAATTGCTTCGCTGTCTTCGGCTAGACCTTCGATGTGTAGGGCTAAGGCTTCTTCGGCCATAGCTCGCGCATCGTCGAGGTCAGTTCCAGCAGTGATCAGGCCAGGAAAATCGGGAAAGGATACACCGTAATCACTGTCGGCATCCTTGTGGATCAATCCGATATAATTGCGCATGTTCGTTACCTCAGTTTAAGTCCGGCTTGTTTCTCGATACTTTGCAGTGTTCCGATCGGGATATCCCTTTTCGGGTGTGGCACAGTGACGCGTCCGGGTTTCTCGGGATGCTTAAACTGAACATGGCTGCCCTTGGTGGCGACCTCGTACCAGCCATCCTTTTGCAAGGCCACAATGATAACACCGCTCTTCATAGCTGAATCATACACACGAATGTGTATTGTAGCAAGTGCCGCGTACTGTGCCCGGATCATCGGAATGAAGGTGAGTTCCCCCGACCAATGCGCGACTAACACTTCACAATCGAACACGTTCCCGTCATGTGCTGATAAGATCGCAGAATGGAAGGGAACCGGCCTTGCCGACGAACCAGAAAGCTTTGTGCCAGGCGCATGCTGTTGGTGGCCTTCGGTTCGACTTCTATTAACTGCATCAGATGCTGAATGACCGGGTCTCAGGTTCTGCACCCATCAAGAGCTATAAGTTGAAGGCCACTGAAGGGATCAGTACTTCCCAGCCACCCTCACGATCACTCCAGCGCAGCTCGCCGGTGGCGAGCACTGGTGATCTTTTGCTCTCCGCGGCCATCTCGTACGCCGTTTGTCGATCACTTTGCTTTCAAATGCATATGCTCACGATCGGAGTCTCCAACTCATCAATAACTCGGGGGACGAGATCGTAAAAGTCTGTACCAAGAACTGCGACGCGGGCGGTCTCTGCTGGCGGCGCGAAGCCGACGATGCCCCAACCACCAGCTAAAAGGATGAGAGATGCGGCCAGGACGAGCTTTCCCGGCCACTGGAACAGGTCGCTGTCGAACTTCTTCATCTTTATACCAAACTTGTAGATGTCGAACGTCATTACTATTGAGAAGAAAATCATTGCTAGTGCGAGAATTTCGATAGTCATTCCTCCCAGCACAACCGGACCGTTTTGAGGGTCGCCAGTAAGCAATTTTCCGATCGCAAACGCGGCACCCTTCACTGCAAACAGCAAGCTGTATCGGCGGTGCTTTCCCTGTTCATAGATTTCAATGATGTCCTTTTCAGTCAAGTCACTCCCCGACATGTCTAACCCTCCGCAAAGGTGGTTCAATGCAAACTGGTGGCGACTTCCGCGAGAAACTTCAAAATGTGCGCTCAGTTTTGCTTGTTCTGGCGAAGAAGCGGCGGTGAGGCCGCAAGCCATGGCGCCTGGCGCACACGCCGCATCGCCTGAGCGCGACGGCAAAGTTGTAGCTTGCGCAGGATGTGGTGGACGTAGTGCTTAACGGTGGCGACGCTGATCGAAAGCTCGTTTGCGATCTCCTTGTTGGAGAGACTGTCGCCGATCAGCTGCAGCACCTGCCCTTCGCGCTGCGTCAGTGTTTCGTCGAGCTGTTGCGATCCCTGCTCCGTCTCGTGATGAAAGAGGGCACGTAGCAGCCCGCCTGAAACCTCCGCGCTGCAGGTCAGCCGTCCGGCAAGTGCATCATGGAGCGTCTGCTGAAGATGCTCTACCGGTGCGCCGCGCTCGACATAGCCAATAAAGCCGGCGCGGCCGCAACGAATGATGTCCTGCCGCTGCTCAACCAGGCCAGTGCGACAAGGGCGATGTCGGGAAATTCCGTCGCGGTTCTGCGGATCTCGCCCAGATCGATGCCTTGTGTCACGTCGATCAGCGCAATATTTGCCGTCAGGGCGTCAAGGGCCGGACGCAAGCCTTCGCTTCGGCACGACWGTGACCCTGGCGACCAATGCAGGATCTTTCTCCCAGACGGTGACAGTTTCAGGCATCGGCGCTTCCTCCCAGAATGCTAGGAGACGGCTCATGAGCGCCGTTTTCCTGGAAATGATGGAAAAATGGAAAACATGGAGAAGATGGGGTATATGTAAAACCGTTTTGGCCGGCGTAAAGGCTAGCTTTTTGGCCGCGACAACCTTGATCGTCGCGCCGGTCGACGGGTTGCGAGCCTTGCGCCCCGGTGTGTTCTTCACCTTGAGCTTGCCGAAGCCGGGGAGGGACGCCTCTTTGCCGGCCACCGCGGCTTCGATGATTCGAGTGATAGAGTTTAGGCGTTTGCCGCAGCGCCTATGAGCATCCCATCCTGCCCCAGTTGCTAGACGCGCGCGTGCTTATCGAACGAGACAGGTCCTCGTCTGCTTGAAGCCACTTGATCACGTCGTCGGAGACGGATGTGGAGTTCGAGAGGCTGCCCTCGATGAGGGTTCGAATCCCGTAGAATGTGACGAGGTCCCGGGCAGAAACCCGAAAGAACAAGCCATCGTCAGCGGGCAGTATGACCACGCATCCGTCCTCAAAACTCAAAAATCGGTCGGGTCCTTCGCAGAGGATCGATCTGCAGAACTCCCCGATCTGCGTACAGATTTCCTCGGTTATGCTCGGCGCCTGTGCGACGGCGACGAAAGCCTTGGCAACATGTTTATACACCAGAATACCCTTTCGGCCGTCTCCGGCTCAGTCGCTTCATGATTTATGACTTGGATAGAATTTCAATCCACGCGGGCCCCAGTTCGGGCACGTGCTCGAAAATGTGGGACGCCTGTATTCGGCGCTGCGGATTTCCTCAGGTCGGCCCCAGATCCCTGTTTGCGTTACGGGGCGATTGGCGGACGTGGACGGTGGTGTGCGGTGACATCTCTGGTTTCTGGCTCAGGGAGGGTCTATCCGGATCGACGGCATCGACGCCTATGCGCTGGCGCGGTGGATGTTTGGTTCGACGCTGAAACTGGGAATGGCCTTCGCCGAATCGTGCGGGCCGCCTGCCAGAAACTGCCCAAGCGGTTGATCGGCAATTCGCGTGTCGCCTGCAAGCTTCGTCTCAGCAGCCCCTGGTGATCGGTTGGCTGCAGGTTGTATCGCCGCGGGGCTGGGACGGACCCTCGGCTATGAAATGGTCCGTGTCGACGCGGCGAAGCCAAGACGCACGCTTCGTGCATCTGCGAAGATCCTCGATTTTTCACCGCTCGAACTTTTTGTTTACGACTGCTTCGCAGTTCCGGAGCAAGACAACGCAAGAGTTCGAGACCACGGGCGCTTGATGCAGCATGTCTAACAATCGCCGCTTGGCAATCTGCTCGACATCGTCCCGGATTCCTGGTGACGCACGCGACTGGGAAAAAAGGACGGCCCTCCTTAAGAAATGCCGCCCCTGCGTCCTCAGTCGCCGGTTTCGAAGGCAGCCAGCAAGGATATGACCCGCGGCCTCATCTTCTTCGGCATTGCCATGAAGGCGTCAACGAGCCTCTGGCCCTGGTCTGTTGCGACGAACTCCTCGCGCAACACCGCCTTCCTGTCCAAATCCCCGTTGTCCACTGTCGCAGGTTCCTGTAGGCCCTCGAAAAAAAACGCCATCGGCACGTCGAGCATCTGCGCCATCTCATACAGCGCCGAACAACTCACGCGATTGGATCCGCGCTCGTATTTCTGGATTTGCTGGAAGGAAACGCCGACCGCCGCGCCAAGAGCGGTCTGCGACATCCTGAGTTGCTGGCGTCGTTTCTTGATGCGTTTCCCAACCACCATGTCTACAAGATGGTGGCGCGCCTCATCGCCTACGGCATCGTCTACGACGGACAGGGACCTTGCTAAAGCATTCTGTTGCATGCACGGCGCTCCACGCTGGCCAGCTCGTCTGGCAACTGAAACGCCGGGGAGTTCGAAAAGCTGTTTCGTTAGCAGCCCCCGTGGACTTTGGCGCGAACGCCTCTTGCATACTCCACAGGCTCCCCGACCTTTTATTGGTCGCGAAGAAGTCGCTCATAGCGCACAACAACGAAAATGGGGTTTCGACGCCCCAAGGCGATTAGATCGCCTGAGTTGTACTCTATCAACCCGATTCACATTTGAAAAGAACCTTAAGACAACGTCTTAACAACCTAGGCGAGAAAGCGCTTTTGGTGCAGCTCTCACGGATCGTCCGCTCCGTTGCCGCGACCCGTCTCGGAGACGATCATGCGCAGCAGGTAACGCACGAAATTCAAATCGTTGCTCGGAGGATAGCGGCGACAGATTTCTTCGACCGCTTTCAGCAGTTGCGCCGTATCCCTGTAGACGGTCTCCATCATAAAGCGGCGCGCGTTATCGGCATCCATTGCCGACTTGCCGCGACGAGCCATTGGCTCGGTTCCCTCACGCAGCTGCGGGCGATGGTTCGCGATCGCCTGCGAAGCTGCCCCTCCAGCAGAGAATAGATTGGGAGATGCGATATTTGTCGCGGTGCAATCGCAGGAGGTCACGGGACACGCTTGCGGCCGCAAGCTGGATTGGGACGCCATTTTCTTCCCCGACAGTCTCGATCAGGTCGAACTGGTAGCCTCTGCGACACATCATCGCGACGACACGAGGATAAGTCAGGAAGACAACGCCGCGTGCGCCGAGGTCTAGGAGGCATTCCAGGACACCGGTCATGAGCAGGTCCGAAGCGCCGATGCCATTGATGGTCGGCGCATTGCTGGCCGTCGCGCACCTCGTCCATTCGAAGGGATACCGTTCGGCTGGCAGGGTGGCCTTGAGGTGTGGACAAAACTCGGCGGCGAGGTACGGGAAGGATGTCGGCAAAAGGCGCGAATAGGCGACAATATGTTTCTCATGTTCGAGGATCAGATGGATTGCCGAAGGACCATCGAACTGGTCGCGCTCGCGCCGATCCGCTCTCCGTACCGCTTCCCATCCGAGTTGCTCGACGAAGCGGGTGTGGCGAAATGACCAAACCCGGTCCATCAATGCTGGATCGTCATACTCATGGATGATTTGCAACATAATTCTCACTCCGGCTGCATGCGTGAACAATGCAACCAGTGATAAGGGAATGCTATCCGTAATTTGTCGTGGTTTTCAGCGTTGCAGGCGGCGGCGAAATGCTTCGGCGACCAGCTGGGCTCTATTTACTGCGGACAGCTTCCGCTGCAGGCTGCGAATATGGTCCTGGACCGTGCGTGGCGATCGTCCCGTCAGGCGTCCGATCTCCCGGTCGGTCTTTCCGGCGACGCACAATGTCAGGCATTCGCTTTCGGCTCTGGTGATGTGGGGCGGCAGACCAGGCGGGTGCCGGATCCACTCCAGTTCGTTCAGCCGGTCATAGGCGCGTTCTGCCACAAGTTCTAGAAGCTTTGTTTCTTGTGGTGTCATCGATTTTCGCGCGCCAGCGACGGAAAAAATTCCCCCGAAGCTCGTTGTTGAGTGCAAAGGGATCGTCAGGCCATCGACGAGGCCGAAATCACGGGCTTCCTCCATGATTCGCCTGGCCTTTGCCGGCAGAGCTCGTTGGTCCAGCGCCTTTGACCAGATTACCGACTTGCCGGTTTGGCGAACCAAATTGGCCACAGGGTCGGCGTGGAAATAATCCAGTTTCAGATAGCGTTCAAACCATGCCTTCGGCCATTTCTGCCATACGAAAAATGTGTCGAGCCGCTCATGCGGCAAAGGCAGGAATGCCATCGCGACATAATCGAGACCGAGGTATGATGTGACGCGCTCGACGCCCTGGAGAAGCTCGGCGCGATTTCTGGCCTGGTCGCAGGTCGAAAGAAACTCGACCAAAATATCCGCGGGGAACGGATTCACTGGCTATCCTTCTCAAGATCGACATCCACACTTTCTGTGTCGTCGCAGGTCTCAGCAGAATTACTTATACATCATATAGGTGTATTATTATGCATAAACTACCTGTGTTTGTAATTGTGTCACGGTCTCATGTAAAGGGTCGACTCGTGAAGCAGCCATCATGGTTGGCGGGGCGGAGAAAGCAGTGTTTCTCATGGAACTCGCCAATGCGATGTATCGAAGTTTCGCACAGCCGAAACGGGCATCAGCTAGCGTGGGAAGAGAATCCACATTATGAATATTCGAAGCTTCAACGATCTATGGATCAATCGCTTGTATCCTCAAATGCCATTCATCAGGCTGACCGGCTCGCCATCCGAACGAGGCCGACAACAGGGTTTTCTTCTCTTGCAGTTGGTTCTTGAGGGTTTTGCCAGGCTGCGCAGATCGACGACCCCGCAGCAATGGAACCGCGCCAAAAGCATGGGGGCGGAATCCTTCGCGCGCCTTCGTGCCGTTGGGCCCGATCTAACGGCAGAGCTGGAGGGTCTCGCAGAAGCAACCGGCCTTGATATTCTCGACGTCTATCTCCTGTCCTGTTTTGAATATTTCGACGAAGGCCGGACAGGTTGCACCTCCGTTGGTCTGCAGACGATCGATGGGATTTTTGTCGCTCAAAACTGGGATGCACCGACGTGTCGCAGCGACGACCTCGTAACGCTCGTTCATGAAGATCCAGACCGTCCCTTCGTCACGATAGCCTCGGCGGGAACACTTGGGTGGGTCGGCATGAATGGCGCCGGGCTTGCTTTCGTCAACAATGATCTCATCGTCGACAAAAGGCCGGAGGGGGTGCCAAGTCTGGTGATACGGCGCCTCATGCTCGCAACGGAATCGGTCGGTGAGGCGCTCGAGGTCCTAAGGAAGAGCGATCATCTGGCCGGACGCTGTTTTGTTATTGGCGATGCGACGGGTTCCCTGTCAGCAGCGGAAGTATCACCGTCTGCCGGCGTTGCGGATGCTGCTTGCCCGGTCATTCGGCATACCAACCATCCACTCCTGCCGGCGATTGCCGCGTGGGAGGACATTGAAGCCGTTGCGCAGTTCTATCCGTCGAGCCGCGAGCGGCTGCGAGCGGCAAACCGCCTTCCGCTGGAGAGTGCCCAGGATATCGAGGTGCTCCTCAGGGACAGGGCCGGTGCGCCCGACGCCATATGCAAATCCGCCTCACAGCGCGAGGATACTGAAACCGCCTTTTCAGTCATCTTCGACTGCCGCCGGCGCGAGGCGAGGATAGCGCTCGGGCGGCCGGACAGAGCGCCTTACCAGCGCTTCAGGATCGAGGTTCCAGCCATGGCTTAGGCTGCGGTTGCGACCTCCATGCCGTGCTTGCGGGCATAATTCGCAAAATGGGCGGCGAGCTCCTCCGCCCGTCCTTCACAATCCTCTGGCCCGTAGGCTTCGCAGTCATAGCCAAGAACATCGCGCAACACTTCGGCCGATCGGCCGGTAAAGCGGACTGTGCCGTCGTCGTCAACACTTTCAATGCCGTCGAAGCGCTGGCATTGCCTGTTGATGTCTATGGCGTCTTCGAGCGTCAATTTACTGGGGAGGTCAATAAGAAGCCCGGTCGGTGAAACCCTGACAGGATAACCGCCGACGAGCCCCAGCGGTCCTGGGGCGTGCACCACCTGGCCGGCACGGTTTGCAAGTGCAAGCAACATCGCAGTCGCAGATGACGCCGTCACCGACTGACCGGCAAGCCCTTTGAGCCGACGGAAGCGGCCTGCTACCAGCGAGAAAAGCACGTCGTGATCAATCTCGGACCTCGGCACTTCAAGCCCGTTTGCGTAGATGGTCAGGTGATAGGGCGCGCCGTCCGTCTCGCCAGTGCTGGGCATTCGGTAACTGAGGTAGTGCTGGGCAAAGAACCGGACCTCGATCGAAGATGGATCGAGCGAAAGCATGTGAGCGGCAGCAAGGCGGATCCCCGGAACCGCGTTGGCGATATTTCCGATTCCGACYGCGGGCGCCAGTCCCTCGGCCGCGAGCGTTGCGTTGACAACATCAGGATAKGACGCGTTGACGACCGTCGCTCGGCTGTCTGCCATTCGGACAGATTTCATGAGGCGGCGAATGAGGACCTGGTGCATCGGCGTCCAGATACCACCTCGGGCCTCATCAAGCTTCTTGAAAGCGTCCGCCGGCAACTTGGTGATGACCCACCAGCTGTGCAAGGTCGTCGCGTTGAAGATGATATCCGGCTTTAGCCGGTCGATTGCCGCCGCTGTCCTGTCGATGTCCATAAGGTCGATCGCTTCAATCTCTACCGTCTTGGACCGTCCGAGATTCATTGCGGTATATCGAGCCAGATTGACGCGGTGTAGCGCCTTCTCCGGGTTTCTGACGCCAACGACGAGCGCAAGCGGTGCGTCGCTTTGCAGCAGGAAATCAAGAACGTCGCCGCCGAGAACGCCTTGACCGAGGATCAGCATCTTCGGGGGTTCGGCATGTCTTGTCATGGTCATTTCTCCTTTTGCATCCTATGAGTTAATCGTGTTTATATTGCATCAATAGATTGCATAATGGATCGGCCTGCTGTAAATTGCAACTGAAAATTAATGATAGCTAAAACACGACTACGGGTAGTTTCTCACATGCACGCAGGCAGCCCGGAAGTGATCATCGATCTGGATGCGATCCAGCGAAACTTTGCGATTGCGACCTCGATAGCCGGCCCGGATGTGGACGTGGGTGCAGTGGTTAAAAGCGATGGCTACGGTCTTGGTCTTAACAGATTGATCGAACCCTTGGCCGCTGCCGGATGTCGAACCTTCTTCGTGGCCGATCTCTCCGAGGCCTACCGTGTACGGGAGCGCTCGAAGGGAGGGACCGTCTTCGTATTGGCCGGAATGAAGCGCGACCATGCCGAGCACTGTCGCAAGAACCGGTTTGTTCCAGTCTGCAACACGCTGGCAGAAGCAGTCGCCGCAGCGGAAGGATGTTGTGACTACGCACTTAATCTGGAAACCGGATTTTCGCGCTTCGGACTAGGACCTTCCGACGTGCGAAGCCTCATCCACCGGTCTCTTCCTCCACCGCTATTGGTCATGAGCCATCTGGCATGCGCCGATGAGCCGACCAATGCGCTCAACGAGCTGCAGAAAAACAGGTTCGTCTGTTTTTCCGAGCTGCTAGGCCAGACGCGGCGCAGCCTCGCAGCATCGGCAGGATTGTTCCTCGGGCCGGCTTACCTTTTCGACCTCGTGCGTCTTGGATCAGCCCTTTACGGCCTGAACACCACAGATCTTGTCCCCAATCCGTTTATGAATGTCCTCAGGCTGCGAGCCTGTCTCGTCGATGTCAGGCACGTTCACGCGGGCGCTACTGTGGGCTACAGAAGCACTTTTCGCGCGAGCCGACCAACACGTCTCGGTATCCTCTCCATCGGCTACGCGCATGGTCTGGCCTGGTCCCTTTCAAACAGAATGAACGTAGAGATCGGATCCCACATCGCGCCGCTCGTGGGTCGAGTTGCCATGGAATATGTCGCGATCGACCTGACGGATGTATCGGATCAGTTTTGCCAGCCGGGACAATGGGTCGAGCTGATCACGAAAGATCGGCCTGCCGATTCAATGGCACGTGCTGGCGCTACCATTGCACAGGAAGTAATGCTGCGGGTCGGCGCAGCCTGCCGCCGTTCTTACGTGGCCATAGCACAGGGGATGGATGCATGAGGCTCGAACTGCCGCCAAGGCTGTCCATCCTGCTCGCCGCCGGCCTGTTTAGCACGGCTGGTTTCTTCATTGGCTTTCTCGATATGAATGTATGGGCGATCCTGTTCTGGCGCAGCTTGTTTGCACTGGGCTTCACCTCAATCTTTATCGCGATTCAGCCCGCCTCGCTCGCACTTCTGCGCTTCGATCGCGCGGGTCTGCTCGCGGCGGTCCTCTCGGCTGCAGCAACGCTCGCCTTCATCCCGTCGCTGCGACTGACGTCAGTTGCAAACGTTGCTGTCATTCACGGCGCTCTGCCTCTGATCACGGTCGTCCTGTCCGGATTGATCCTCGCGGAACGGGTGGACCRCCGGACGGTCGGCCTTTGCTTGTTGGTGGCCTTCGGCGCGATCATCATCTTCGCGGGCTCGGCATCGTCGGGCATACGACTGGCCGGTGACGGCCTGGCTTTGATGATGACGATCTTTATGGCGCTGATGACGATCGCCTTCAAGCGCTCGCGCGTCCTTTCGGTCCTTCCGATGGTCGGGCTTTCGAACGCAATCGCCATGCTTGCCGGCGCGGCCATGGCGCCGAGTCTCGCTCTCGACGCCAAACAGGCATTCGTCATTGCCTGCTTTGCTCTCTTCCAAATCTCGTTTGGCCTGATCCTCTATGCCAGAGGTGCACGTCTGCTCCCGCCGCCCGAGACAGCCTTGCTGTCACTCTGCGAGGTCCCTTTGTCAGCGCTGTGGGTCTGGCTCGCTTTTGATCAAAGACCGACCCTGCAGACAATCGTCGGAGGGGGCATCATTCTCGTGGCAGTGATCGTCCACCTGACGACACCAAAAGAACGAACGGTGCGAACGGAGGAATGAGCTTGTGGCAGAGCCCATACCGGAAATGATCTCACTGGCGGATCTTGTCGGAGCCTACGGAGGCGTAGTCCTTGATGTATTCGGGGTCATCCATGACGGGATCTCGGCCTTCCCGGAGGCATGCGCAACCCTTGGCCGACTCCGAAAAGAGGGGATCCGAACCTGCCTTCTGTCCAATTCACCCCGACGATCCGAAGAGGTGGCCAAACGCCTGGAGGCGATGGGGATCGGGCGCGATCTGTATCACGGGCTGATCACGTCAGGCGAACTGGTTTATGAGGCGCTCACCGAATCTCTCAAATTTCCAGCAGGATCCACTTATTTTCACCTCGGGCCGGTGGAGTTGGCCGGTCTCTTGTCGGGGCTGCCGATGAAGGCATCGATGAGTATAAAGGCGGCGGACTTCATACTCGCGACCGGATGGCCCGAAGAGGGCACAATAACAAGCAAACTTCTTCATGCCGGTATTGCCCGCAAGCTGCAGATGATCTGTGCCAATCCGGACTTGGAGGTTCTCATCGGAGACACGAAGGTTATCTGCGCGGGTGCGCTCGCGCGCGACTATGAAATGCTTGGAGGGCGCGTTATCTCTTATGGGAAACCCTACCAGGCGGCCTACTCAAAGGCGCTGGAGGTTCTCTGCCTATCTGTGGGGCAGGTTGTGGCGATTGGAGATAGCGTCGCGACCGATATTGTCGGCGGCAAACGAGCTGGTCTCGACGCTGCACTCGTGCTGACTGGCGTCCACAAGAACTGCCTGACCCGCGACGGTAAGATGGACCGTTTCATGCTCCGGGATCTCTTCCGGCGGCACGGCGTCGAGCCTGATTTCATCCTTTCATCGCTTGGCTAGGCATTGCGGTAGCAGCACTGATCCAGGAGAAGATACGGCGCTTAAACTCCATTCTCGAGCGGATTGAGCTGAGCTTCGATGTCTCGAACCTCACGTAAAAGCAGGGTGACAAGCTCGGGAATACGCTCTGTTACCAGCCGCGCGCTCGTCAGGTTGATCGAAATCGATGCGACAGCGTCGCGGCCGGGCGGCAGGATCGGCACGGCGATCGCGGAAATCCCTGCGACAAGCTCGCCGTCGTCGAGGGCAAATCCGGTCTCACGGATTTTTTTGATGTCGTCTTTGACCTTCCGGACGGTCAAGCCGCCGTATTTCTTGAAGAGCGGTTCGTTGGTCGCAAGGACAATATCGATCTCTGTCTCGGGCAGGAACGAGAGGATTGCCTGGCTCGCCGGGCCGACGCCCATCGGGATCTGGCCACCGACATGGCCGGTCAGACTATCGATCATATAGGTGCCCTGCTGACGGTCGACGCAGACGGCATTGAAACCGGAGCGGGCCATCAGGAAGATCGGATCGCCTGTTGCTGCTGCAAGGCGCATGAGGGCAGGGCGGGCGAGCTGGCGCAGGCCGGTTCCATCGGCGGCCGTCGCACCCATCGCAAACAGCGCAAGGCCGAGCCGATAGCGCTTGGTTTGCCGTTCACGGTCAACGAGCCCGTGACGTTCGAGCGCCGTGACGATGCGATGGACGGTCGGCTGCTTGAGCCCCATTGCCTCCTCGATCGATGTCATGGTCAGTCCCGTCTGTCCACTCTCGCCCAGGAGCTTGAGGATCGCCACCGCCCTATCGAGCAGTTGCGTGCCGGTTGCCGTAACACCTTCTTTCGCCATGTCGGTCCTCATTTCACATTCCGTGAGATTCCTTATACGACACGGCGCTGTTGTAAACGGTTGTGAGGACACGGCGAGGCACACCAAGTGCGTCAGCACCTGTAGCGCGAAAAGGGACACGCCTAGCCTCAAGAGCGATAAAGGGCCCCAGAAATTCGAAGTACAATCCCTCCGGGAAACGGTCTTATCGATTTTCTACTTGTTGAGCGCGAGCCAAAGGCGGCGGCATGGGATTGTCTCCGGCCGCCGTGTTTAACCCGGCAATCAGAACAAACCGAAGGCGACTATGGCTCCCATGCTCTCAGGGCGGCATAGAGGCTGGAGGGCTCACGATCGATGCCCAGCCGGCCTGCCGCCTCAAGCAATGCCATGGCCTGCTTTTCGTCGAAAGGCGATTTCTCCATGAGAGTGAGGAATTTAGTCTCAAGCGCATCACGGGTGAGTGGGTTCAGCGGCTCCCCTCGCGGTGACAGCACTTCTTGCTGGTCGACTTGGCCCCTCCCCACGATCGTCACGCGCGCTGGGGTCGCTGCCGGAAAAGCGTGCTCATAATTCCTTGAGCTCACAAGCTTAATACGCCGGGCGAGTGCGACGACTGCGGCATCACCGAGATGTTCCTCCTTCAGTGGCAGCAGCGCCTGTTCGCCATGCACGAGCACCAGCGCCACGCAGAAGGGGATACTGTATTGTGCGGCCTCGCTCGTGGAGGGGTCCGGCAGGTTGGGCAAGGAGAGCGCCCGTTCGAAGGTTTCCACGAGGATCGTGTCGATGTCGAAGCTGCTTAGTGACATGCGAACCTGAAGGGTTAGCGCCCCGTCGATCGCAGCATGCGCCCAGCGGCAGCAACTGTAGAGTTTGAAATAGGCGCTCTCGATCGCCCATGCGTCTCCCGGTACTCCGACAAGGCGCTTCCTGGCGTAAGTACCGGCGTCATCCAGCATGTCGACCGGTCCTCGATGACCGGCATTAGCCAGCATCATAGCCTGGATGCCGTTCGCCGCCGCCCAGGGTATGCCTTCCTTCACCGTATGGCCGATGCGGGTGAACCCGGTTGCAGCCTGAGATGTCGATGTCTGGCCGGCGATCGCGATCGCGTGGCTCATGGCGTCCGCGGAAACTCCATAAAGCCACGCAGTTGCCGCCGCGACGCCGTATCCGCACCACAGACCGCTGTCGGTGGTTCGAAGCGCATCGATCTCGCGGGAGCTTGATACACGGACCGCCACTTCATAGCCAAGCGCGATGGCGGTGAGGGTCGTGTCCGCGTCTGCTCTGTTGTGCTCGGCGCAGGCCAGTACGGACGGAATGATGGCAGCGGCCGGATGGCCAGAGGCCTTCCTGTGGCCGTCGTCAAGATCGAGCGCGGCCGCGTAAGTCGCGTTGACGAAGGCGGCTCCAACTGCAGTCGAGCGCCGCCTGGAAAACCAGATGCTGCAGTCTCCGGGCCCCCAAATGAGCGGGGCGCCTTTCAGGGAAGCCTGTCCAGCTCTGGTTGCGGCTCCAGCCGCCGCTGCTCCGATTGTGTCGACAAGCGTTCGCCGGGTGGCGTCCAGCACGTGGGCCGGTGCGACCGAAACGGACGTGCACATCGTCGCAAGACGATCGATGACGAAGGCCGTCTCCCCGCGCCGGTTACTCTCACAGGTAGTAGTCAAGTTTCGAACATCCTCAGTTAGAGCCTAATTRCCTGAATGGTTGTGAATGTATAAATCCATATTGTGGATGTAAAACTTGTCAATACGAAATCGGAAGTGAGGGATTTCAGCCATGGATTTGGTGGAAAGCGGCCGGGTAAGGCCGGATCTGCGCGCGGGAGCTGCAATCAGCATCTTCGTCGATGGCCTGCGGGTACGCACCCGCCTGGGTGAAACAGTGCTGACGGCGATGCGGTCCGATCCAGGTCATGTCCGCAACTTTGAATTCATGGACGAAGTTCGTGCCGGCTTTTGCCTGATGGGTGCCTGCCAGGACTGCTGGCTTTGGCGCGAGGACGGCGAACGTCTTCGCGCGTGCACGAGCCTGGTCGATGCCGGCATGCGGCTCCTGACCCGATCGCCGGAGGCGCTGCGATGAACCCCTCTGAACCAGTTGTGATTGTCGGTGCCGGTCCGGCCGGCATCGGCGCAGCCAGGACGCTTGCCGATGCCGGCCTTCGGCCGGTCGTGATCGATGAAGGTCGATCTGCGGGTGGCCAAATATTCCGCAAGCCCGAGCCGGAGCTCTCGCGATCGCTCGGCGATCTCTACGGCTTCGATGCAAAGCCTGCTCAAGCGTTCCGCGCTGATGTGGCCGATCTCAAGGCGGTCGTCGAATACCATGCCGATACAACAGTCTGGAGCGCCGAACCCAGCGAACTCCATCTGGTAAGCTGCGGGCGCGCCTTCGTGCAGCGCTGGTCGCACCTGATCATCGCAAGTGGCGCCATGGATCGCGTCGTGCCGATGAAGGGCTGGACGGCTCCCGGTGTCTACAGTCTGGGCGGCGCGCAGATCGCCCTCAAGGCGGAGGCATCATTGATCGGCCGGACTGTCGTGTTTGCAGGCACTGGGCCGCTTCTCTACCTCGTCGCCTATCAGTATGCCCGGGCCGGAGCGATTGTCCCGGCCGTCCTGGAGACCGCAAAACCCTTCAACGATCTGTCGGCCCTGCCGGCACTGGCCTCCGGCGGCGCCACATTCGCCCGCGGGCTCTATTTTATTGCCTGGCTTCGAGCRCATGGTATTCCGGTGCTGACCGGTGTTGTTCCCGTGGAGGCGACGCGCGGGGGTGATGGCCGCGTGAATGGACTAGAGTTCCGCTGTGACGGCCGGGATATGTTCCTTGCCTGTGATGCGCTTGCCGTGGGGCATGGCCTGAAAGCGGAGACGCAGATCGCCGACCTCCTCGGCGTCGACTTCCAATTCAACGCACCGCAGAGGCAATGGCTGCCGAAGGTCGACATTGACGGACGTTCGTCACTCCCGAATGTCTATCTGGCAGGCGACGGCTCCTCTGTTCGAGGCAGCGTCATCGCCGCCGCGAGCGGCAGGCTCGCGGCTGCGGCACTGCTTCGGGATGTTTCACATGAGGAAAAAGGACCTTCAGAGCGCGACCGGGGCCTGGTCGGACGAGCGGCACGCTTTCGCAATGTTCTCGATCGCGTCTTCCCCTTTCCGTCGCACATCGCCGAAACACTGCCGGATGAGACGATGGTCTGTCGCTGTGAAGGCCTCACGGCAGGTGACATCCGCCGGACTGTGATCGAATCCGGCGAGTCGGACATCAATCGTATCAAAGCCTTCTGCCGGCTCGGCATGGGGCGATGCCAGGGACGCATCTGCACGCCGGCCGCCGCCGAGATCATTGCGGCAACTGCCCGGGTCGATATCAGTGCCGTCGGCCGCTTGCGCAGTCAGGCTCCGATCAAGCCGACGGCGCTCAAGCATCTCGCGGAGATCGGCCGATGAGTGCGTCCTTCGACATCGCGATCGTTGGCGGTGGTCTAGCCGGCTGCGCGGCGGCCCTGCACGGGCGTCGCATGGGCGCCTCTGTCATCCTGCTCGAACGCGGCCGTTGCGGAGCCCAGGCGAGCGGTGTCAACTATGGCGGTGTCCGCCAGCAGGGGCGCCACCCAGCGGAACTGCCCTTAGCCCGCCGTAGCCGTACGATCTGGGGCAATCTGCAGAGCCTGGTCGGCAGCGACTGCGAATTCAGAGCGACGGGTCATCTGAAGCTCGCGCGAAACGATGCGGACATGCATGACCTTGCAGCGCAAAGGGAGCTGCTTGGACGCCATGAGATTCATGCCGAAATTCTCGAACCAGCCGAGCTGCGCCTGCGCTTTCCGTATGTCGCGCCAATATACGCCGGAGGCTCCTTCTGCGCGGAAGACGGCCAGGCCAATCCCCGTCTGGTTGCGCCAGCCTTCGCCCGCGCTGCGCGTGCGCTCGGTGCCGACATTCGTGAACACTGCTCCGTCAAAGAGATCCGGGTGTCGGAGCAGGGATTTCTGCTTTGGCTGGCCGGAGATCCGTCACCCGTCAGGGCGCGACGGCTCATTAACACTGCCGGCGCCTGGGGCGCTGCGATCGCAGCATCGCTCGGCGACAAGGTCGAAGAGGCGGTGATGGCACCGAACATGTGTGTGACGGAGCCCATTGCACCCCTGATCGGCCCCAATCTCGGAATCTGCGGCGGCGGCATCTATATCCGCCAGACAGGGCAGGGAAGCGTCGTCTTCGGAAGCGGCCTCGGTATCGCCGACCGGCACAAGTTGAAGGCACGCCCGCTTGCGGAGGTTACACGCGAGGCGGCCAGGCTCGCAATCGCAACGGTCCCCGCACTTGCCGATGTCCTGCTCGTCAGGACCTGGACAGGCATCGAGGGCCGCATGCCGGACGGTCTGCCTGTCGTCGGGCCGAGCCCCAGACTAGACGGGCTTTTTCACGCTTTCGGCTTTTCGGGTCACGGCTTTCAGCTCGGACCCGCAGTCGGCGCCGTGCTGACCGAGCTTTGCCTTGAGGGGCACTCACCAACGGAGATCGATGGGCTTTCGATGAGCCGTTTCGAGAAGAGACCCGCCGCCTCGGACGCGGCAGGTCTGCATTCAGCCTGACAACCAACGAAGAGGGAACAGACATGCAGCATTTCATTTTCGGATTGCTCGGTGGCGCCATCGGGATCGCCGTCGCGCTCCAACCGAATCCGTCGGCGGCGACCGACCCGGCCTATCATCTTGCCGAAGCCGGGGTCCTGTCGGTCGCCATTACCGGCGACATGCCGGGACTGGTGGCCCGCGACGGCAAGCTTGCCGGATACGACGGCGATATCCTGCAGATTGCCGCCGAAAGACTCTCGCTGAAGATCAAGCCGGTGCCGATGGAATGGTCGGGAGCGATCGCCGCCGTCCAGACCGGTCGCGTCGACATTATCGGCGGCAATGTCGCCTGGACGAAGCAGCGCGCCGAAACGCTGTCCCTGACCGACCCGACCGGCTATTTCCAGAACGGCATCGCCTCGCCCAAGGAGGCGGGCTGGCATGCATTGAAGGACCTCGAAAACCGCAGGGTCGGATCGATGACCGGCTTCTCCTTCCTGCCGGAGCTTCGGAAGATAAAGGGCCTCGAGTTGTCGCTCTATGACAGCTCGGACGCGGCGCTCCGCGATCTTCTCGCCGGTCGCATCGAAGCACTCGTCGGCGACCCGCCTGTCATCGATTATGCAATCGCCAAGAATCCGGACTGGGGGCTCGTCAACCTTCCCTTCACCGACAACAATCCGGACTATCCGTTGCTGACCGGTCTCGGGCGGCAATATGTCTTCGGTCTGTCGAAAGAGAACGCGGCGCTCGCGGCAGCTCTCAGCGGGGAAATCCGTAACCTTTGGACCTCCTGCACTATCAACGCGATCGGCCAGCGCTACGGCAACGTCAGCCGAGCGAACTACACCCCGTCATCAGAGAACTTCCGGGTCGGTATCGATCGGCTGACCGATTGGACGCCGCCAGTCTGCGGGAAGTAGCCGCCGCGCGGCCGGGTAACCGGCCGCGTAAGTTCTTCTCATTGTTCAAGGAGGCGGACATGGCCACCGAATATCTTCTCCAGGTCACCGGTCTCGGCAAGGCCTATGGTCATCATACGGTTCTGACCGATGTGTCCTTTGCGCTCACACGCGGCGAACGGATTGCGCTCATCGGGCCGAGTGGCTCGGGCAAGTCGACCTGTCTCAGGGCCATCAACTATCTCGAACCTCCGACAGCAGGCGATATCCGCCTGGACGGTAAGGCGATCGGCAGCCGCGGAGATGGTCGTCGCATGAGCGATCTCGAGCTTGCGCCGCAGCGCGCCGAAATCGGTATGGTGTTCCAGCATTTTCATCTGTGGCCGCACCTGAGTGTTCGCGCCAATGTCTCGCTGCAGCCGCGAAAGGTGCGCGGCATGGCTCGGAGCCAAGCCTCTCGCATGGCGGAAGCGATGCTCGCGAAGGTACATCTTGATCACAAGGTCGACGAGATGCCTGGACGCCTGTCCGGTGGCCAGCAACAACGCGTGGCGATTGCCCGCGCGCTCGCCCAGCAGCCCAAACTCCTGCTCTTCGACGAGCCGACCTCGGCGCTCGATCCGGAGCTCGTCGGCGAGGTTCTAAGCGTCATCAAAGAACTGGCGGGAGAAGGAAGGGCGATGGTGCTCGTAACCCATGAAATCGCCTTCGCCCGCGAGGTTGCCGATCGCATCCTGTTCATGGACGGTGGTCGTATCGTCGAGCAGGGACCGGCGAAGGACCTTCTCGACAATCCGCAATCACCGCGCCTCAAGCAGTTCCTGGCGAGCCTGTCGCGGGGAGGGCGCCGCGATGGATAGCGCCCTTCTCGACAGAATTGCCGAAGCCCTGCTGATGGGCGTGTGGGTGACCTTCGAAGTCACGGCTGGAGCGTTGATCCTGGCGATTGTCATCGGACTTGGCCTCGCAACGATCGCCGTCCTGTCGAAGAGCCGCTGGCTTCATCTGCTGATCCGTTTCTATGTCGAGGCCCTGCGCAACGTTCCGAGCCTGACCTTCCTGTTTCTTCTCTATTTCGGGCTCGCGGCCGCTGGGATCAGGCTCTCTTCGATGGTCGCCGCGATTCTCGGTCTCGGCCTGATTGGCGGAGCGATCGCGGTCGATATTTTCCGTTCCGGCTTCCAGGCGGTTCCCCTCGGCCAGAAGGAGGCGGCCGCCTCGATCGGCCTCAAGCCGCTCGCGGCCTTCCGGTTCATCATCCTACCGCAGGGATTGCGGCTCGCGCTGCCGTCGCTTGGCAACTATGCCGTCGGCCTTGTCAAGGACACCTCGCTCGTTGCGGCGATCGCAGCGCCCGAGGTGATGTTCAACGCGCGTCAGTTGGTCAACGAAACCTTCGAGACCGCGCTGATCTATGGTTGTGCGGCAACCATCTATCTCGTTCTGACGATGGCAGTCGCCGGGTTGGTTTTCCTCGTGGAACGCAAGCTGGAGACCCACTGATGTTTTTTGTCGATACGATCCTCGCCAATCTCGGCGATTGGGGACCACGCATGCTGTCCGGTCTGCGCGGCACGCTGATGCTGACGGCCGGCGGCTTTACTCTCGCCTTTCTGCTCGCCCTCGTGCTCGAATTTCTTCGCTCACGCCGTCAGGCGGCACTACGCCTCATCGCCCGGATCTATATCGCCGTCGCACGCGGCATTCCGATCCTCGTCATGTTGTATCTTGTCTATTTCGCGCTGCCAGGTGCTGGTATCACTCTGCCGGCGGAACTGGCCGCGACCATTGGGCTTGCCGCCGCTTATGCCGCCTATCTCGCAGAAGTATTCCGCGCCGGGCTCGAAGCGATCCCGGTGGGCCAACGAGAAGCGGCGCTTGCGAGCGGATTGACACCCGTTCAGGCATTCCGTCTGATCCTGCTGCCGCAGGCGGTGCGCCACACGATCGCTCCACTCGT
Organism: Rhizobium sp. P1_E6; assembly: GCF_056405875.1. Lineage (NCBI taxonomy): Bacteria > Pseudomonadati > Pseudomonadota > Alphaproteobacteria > Hyphomicrobiales > Rhizobiaceae > Rhizobium > Rhizobium sp. P1_E6. The sequence continues at coordinate 25,988 of NZ_JBFUBG010000084.1, forward strand.
GATCAACCTGGTGTCGCTGTTGAAGGACAGTTCGATCGCCGCATTGATCGCCGTTCCCGAACTGACGTTGGTATCGCGGGAAATCATGTCGGAAAGCTTCCTGCCTCTGCAGGTGTTTACGCTGACAGCAGTTCTCTACTTCCTGCTCGCCTGGCCGGCGTCTCTTGCAGCCCGTTATATCGAGTGGCGCTTGCGCTTTCCGAAAACGAAGCGAAAATCCCAGGCGCCGGTCGATCGTCTGACCACGGCTTCGTCCTCTTCGTGACAGCCTCCAACATCGCGCCATCGATACCAAGCATTACGATCAGGAGATCATAGCGACTATGAAAAACTCATCATACTTCCCGAGGCAGTGGGGCGCGAAACATGCCCAAGGCGCTATACCGTAACGTTACAACAGCGGACGGTGTTGGCGAATCCCTGCCGAATTTTCGGTCCGCAGACGGATCGTCTGGTGCGAGCCGATGATGCCGCGCACCGCCAGCATAAGGCACCTCTTCGGCGCCATGATAGAGACAGCCTTCACGATATCAAGCGTTACGAGCTTGTTCCGGGTGTTTTCCTTCGGCGAACTCCTCGATGATCTTCGCGCAGAAGGCCGCGAGATCGTCCGGCTTGCGGCTCGTGGTTCCAGGGCGGTCACGAGCCTTCGCAGGGCATTGGGCTGCTATTGGTCTCGGCGCCATTTCCCGGGCGTATGGTTAATGGCAGCTGTGAGATGGATGGGTTGGCAAGGCCAGCGGATTATAGAGGGGAGGGGCGCGGTCGATCTGTCGCGTTTTCGTGATGARACCCAGCCGATAAATACATGCACCATAGTTGCCGCCGTAACCGACCGCGCCATTTGTCTGATCCGGACAACAATCCGACATGGAGAAAAACCGATGGCATCGAGCGAAGACCGAATCAGACAGCGCGCCTACGAGATCTGGGAACAGGAAGGCCGGCCCCATGGGGAGGACATGAAGCACTGGTTGCAGGCGTTTCAGGAAATCGCCGCGAGCGCCGACGCGGGCGGACAACCTGTCAAGAAATCTCGGTCGAAGAAAGCTGTCGCAGCGGATTTGCCTTCGAAGACAAAAGGTGCCAGCAAATCCAAAGGTGGCGCGCAGAGCGTTCCTACGACAGCCCGGCCGCCGAAATCAACCAAGGTCGCGAGCGCTACAAAGCACTGAAGAGCGGGTCCTTGGCCTGAGTCGCGCCGGCGAATTCGGCCGGCTGGTGGTGTTGCTTGAGCGGGGCGCCATTCAATGGCGCCCCGCGATGCATTGGGCTTGTCGAGAAGGAGATCCGCTCGGCTCAGAGCGATCTGACGTTCTCGGCCTTCGACTTGCCGGTCTTCCGATCCTGGCCAACGTCGAAGGACACGCTTTGTCCTTCCTTCAGCCCGTCACCGTACTGCAGCGCCGAGACGTGCACGAAAACGTCGGCACCGCCGTCGTCCGGTGTGATGAAGCCGAAGCCTTTGTCGTTGTTGAAAAACTTGACCTTGCCAGTTGGCATGAGAACCCTCGTGTGCTCACTGTTGATCGACGGCAATCTATCGCTCGCGATCTGTCATAGCAACCGATCTGCTATGAGCAGTTCAGTCAGCCTGCGTGCAGTTCCATTGCATGCGTTATAGCCACCGTTCTATGACGCATTTCGCGCTCCAAGACCTGGGCCGGGGGAGATAGATAAAGGTTCGGGCTGTTCCCGAAGGCCGGCCGTGCTGTCTGTTTTTGGAGCCCGTAAACGTCTTGAGGTCCGGGGAGGAGGTGCAACGCGCGCCAACGGTCTGTGGTTTTGCCTATACGAGCAGGCGGCCTGCCCGTCCGCTTCAGCCGGATATCGTGATCGGTGGGGGAAAAGCGGATGACGAGCAACGGTCAGTCAATGCCTGGCTTGAGCGGCCAAGGCTAGCCGCTGATCTCCTGATCCCGAGCCGTTGCCAGTTTTTCGACCGGGATGTCGAGCGCAAGCGCGATCGCTTTGCGACCCGGATCTGGCATGGCGTCCAGGCCAGCCCGAAGGCCATCCTGCCATGATTTTCCTCTTTCCCAAGCTTCCTCATAGGCATCGACCAGGATGTCGCTTTGGCGGGTCTCCACGAGCGCCTGTGCGAGCAAGGAGGCCTGATGAAGGTCCTTGTCGCGTTTTGCCCGTCCGAGGCCGTCTGTCGGCCGTCTGGATGAGACGATGAGTTTGTGGACGGCATAGCGTTCGGGAGCAGGCACGATCACACTGACGCCCTCCCTATGCAGCAACACAGTTCTGACAGGCTCGTAAATCAGATAGTCCAGAAAGCGCAGACTCTCTGCTGACGCTCCCCCGAGCGCTGGCATGGGGGAGGGCCGGCCTGCGTACTCGTCCGATCCTCTATTCCCCGTCAGGAATTCCACGCGATAACCTTTTGCGTTTTTGAAAGCGACGACCTTGGCCCTATCCGCCTGATGCGGGACGGCGCGGAAACCGGGATCGACCGACTGCAGGACTTCGATCACGGGAGGCAGACTGTCGCCGACCTCAGAGGAGATGGCGAAATCCTGTGCGTAATCCGCATCGACTTTCTGCATGGCGGATGACGGCATGCGAACGCCGAGCAAGCCCGGATAGCAGCTGAAGGCAACCGAGCCGATCAGCACCGCGCGCAGGCGAAAGAGACCGGCCTCGGCCAACGCCTTGGTTACATCGCCCGCGAACGGATCGGGACCAGCCAGGCCGGCACTGCGCTTGAGTGTGCCGACCAGGCGGCGACGCTCTTTGATGTCGTCCTTGATCTCTTTGTGCGCCTTCACGCGTGCGTTTATGTCTTCATCGCTTTGCGGTCCGACGTAACGACGCTTGTCGCCATGCTCAGTGGGAAGATCGAAATACCAATAATCCCTTCCCTTGACCGGAACCGTGACGAAGCGGCCCTCGAGTGGGAAGTCGGCCTGAAATTGCGCATCGAGCGAACGCTGTGCGAGCTCCGCAAACAGAGTTCGGTAGGAGAGATCTATCTGTTTCATACGGTACGCCAGCGCCATGTTATAATGGTTCGACAAAAACATTATAACACACCATCTTCGTGTCAAGGGAGATCGGATTCCACGCAACGTTTGATCGGTTATAAGGCTTTCGCAAATTCATTATAACCGATCTTCGAGATGGATGCCGACAGCGACGATGACCAACTGTTCAGGCCGGGGAAAGGGACAAGAGTAATATCCTCCAGGCGGGTGTTTTGCCGCAACGTCCCAGAT